>DAIMEA010000135.1:0-9371 GCA_036725585.1 Prolixibacteraceae bacterium
AAGCCGGCAGGTTAGTTTTCGTTTTATTAAAGAAAAATAAAGAAATATTTTTTCTTTTTCAACGAGAAGATGATTTGCCATAATTTTCCTAAATTTCGACCTCGTTATGAACCTTAAAGTATTCCGAAAATGCATCAAACAACGCTCGAAAGCATTCCACTCTGGTTGTCCGTTCCTTTTGTCGTTATGCTCCTGTTCATCGCAATCGGACCTCTTTTCTTCCATCATTGGTGGGAAAACAACCGAAACAAACTAATTGTATCCCTGGTTTTGGGCTTACCCCTGTCGGTCGTACTGATTGCCCGGGGACTGCACCACGAACTGATTCATCAGATTGTATTCGACTATGTTCCCTTTATCATTTTGTTGGGGGGGCTTTTTGTCATAACCGGAGGCATTCATCTGAAAGGCGATATTCAGGCGAAACCGGCCATTAATACGCTCTTCCTGGCCCTCGGCGGTGTACTGGCTTCGTTTATGGGGACCACCGGAGCGGCTATGTTGTTGATCCGCCCTGTGATTAAAACCAACTCGGAACGAAAATTCAAGGTGCACACCATCCTGTTTTTCATTGCCATTGTGGCCAATGCCGGGGGAATGCTCACCCCGCTGGGCGATCCACCGCTTTTCCTGCTCTATTTACGGGGCGCACCATTCAGCTGGTTTTTCGGGCTCGTGGGAGAATGGGCTTTTGTTCTGGTTGTACTTCTGCTTCTCTATTTCGTGATAGACAGTTATTATTATAAAAAGGAAGACACAACGAGTATCAAACTCGATAAAACACAGATTGAGCCGATTAGCATTAAAGGCAAGATAAATTTTCTGTTTTTACTGGGTGTGGTTTTATCGGTAGCTTTTTTGAACGAACATTACATTCATGCCATCCACGATAATCATTACCTGGGCTTTATCCGCGAAGGGGTAATCGTGCTTATGGCCCTGCTTTCGCTCGCCTTTACAAACAAAACCATGCGTTATACGGAAAATAAGTATACCTGGGCACCCATTATCGAAGTAGCGTTTCTCTTTCTTGGCATCTTCATCACCATGGTACCGGCCTTGTTGTACCTTAAGGAAAATGCCCATTCGTTTGGCCTTAGCAAACCGGCGCATTTTTATTATGCAACCGGCGCTTTAAGTTCTTTCCTCGACAATGCCCCAACAGCGGTTTCGTTTCACAATTTAGCCCTTGGGATGATTGATATGTTCCCGGGAGCAAAACTGGTAGCCGGTATTCCGGAGGTACTTCTTGAAGCAATCAGTGTTGGGGCTGTATTCTTCGGAGCCATGACCTACATTGGGAACGGCCCGAATTTTATGGTCAAAGCCATCGCTGAAGAAAATAAAATTGATATGCCCAGTTTCTTCGGCTACATGCTCAAATTCTCTTTGATTATTTTGTTGCCCGTTTATATACTATCTCAGTTATTGTTTGTATAAATTTTCACCATAACAGCAAGAGTGGCCCGCAAAGCCACTCTTTTTTTTGTGCCACGCAACAACGAAAGTACTCGTTTCCCTTTATGCTGTCAGAATTGCAGCAAAAACAAATCAAAGATTGGAGGTGGAATCAAAAGAAAAAAAACAGGAATAAAGAAAAAATTTCGATCTTTATTGAGCATAACAAATGGATAGAACCGTATCCAATAAACCTGTTTGCCATGAAGAAATTTGTCTATCTTATTCTGTTTCTTGCATTCGCGGGAATGTCTCCGGCAAAATCCTTACCCCTTTTACGCATCAGCGATGACCACCGCTATCTGGTCGCCGAAGACGGGAATCCTTTCTTCTGGCTGGGCGACACTGCCTGGGAACTGCTTCACCGTCTCAACCGCGAAGAAACAATACTGTACCTCAACGATCGGGCTAAAAAGGGGTTTACCCTGATCCAAACGGTCGTCCTGGCCGAGCTCGATGGATTAAGAACGCCGAATGCCAACGGCGATGTCCCCTTGATTGACCTTGACCCGGAACGTTTTAACGAAGCCTATTTCCAACATGTCGACTGGGTTTTAAATGAGGCTGAAAAACGGGGACTGTACATCGGACTGTTGCCCACCTGGGGCGATAAGTTTAACCAGAAATGGGGTGTTGGTCCGGTTATTTTCCACCCCCATAATGCAGAAAAATTCGGCGCATCGATCGCAAAGCGTTACCAAAATCAAAACAATATAGTGTGGATTCTTGGCGGCGACCGTCTGCCCGAAAACGACGAACATTTTGCCATTGTACGAGCCATGGCCCAAGGCATCCGGCAGGTCGACTCCCGGCACCTGATCACATACCATCCTTCGGGGGCACAAAAAGCAACCAATGTGTTTAACGATGAATGGCTCGATTTGGATATGTTTCAAAGCGGTCACTCACGCGACACCCGCGATTACCGCTATGTTTGGGAAAGCAGGGCCGTCAATCCTGCACGGCCGGTAATCAACGGAGAACCCCGGTACGAGAATATTCCCGATCGTTTTTGGGATCCCGGCGAGCACCCCTGGATGGACGATTCCGACGTACGGGTTTGCGCCTATTGGAGCATGCTGGCCGGAGCTGCCGGATACACCTATGGATGCAACGATATCTGGCAGATGTACGATGTACCCCATGCACCTAGCGTGAACGCACGTACAGGGTGGAAAGAAGCCTTACACCTGCCCGGTTCCATGCAAATGAAGCACATGAAAGCTTTGTTCATGGCTTTTCCATGGTACGAAATGGAATACGATCCGTCGATCATCCTGGGCGAAAATCCCGAAAACCCGGAATTCAAAATGAGCGCAATCGGAAAAAACAAAGACTTCATCATCGCCTATACCCCTTGGGGCCGCCCGCTGAAAGTAGACCTTTCGAAGATGAAAACCGAAAAAGCAGAGGCATTCTGGTTCAATCCCCGCTCCGGCAGGTCCCTCTCTGCCGGCAGTTGGAAAACATCCGAAGATCATGTATTTACCCCCTGGGCAACGGGGCGGGGCAGCGACTTCGTTCTGGTCGTTCTTCCAGCCAACCAAGTCTATCCCCTTCCCCTTTAAAGAAAGCGAAGTATGTCCACAAAATTTCATACCGGGTTTGTTTTGCATCAATGGCGTCTGAAGAAAGGAGCAGGGGAGATTTTCGGCCAACATCATTTATGTGTTTTTTTTAAAAGAATTGTTTTGGGCCGGCCCAGGGCAGGGACCGGTTTTCTCCCCATCTTATTTTGTCTATGTTTTGTATCGCTCCTGGGCTGCACGCAAAAAATCAAGGATTGTTCGGTTTCTGAAATACCCTTGTCGGTTTATCCCGATTATAACGCAGCAACCATTCCCCCAAACATAGCACCGCTCCACTTCCAAATTCAGGAAAAAGGGGAAAAATATCACATCGAAATATTTTCCTGCAATGGCCCGAAGATATCACTCCGGCAAAGGTCGCCCATTGTGAAAATCCCCCTAAAAAAATGGAAAAGGCTTCTGGACGAAAATCGGGGAAATGATTTATTTATCGACGTGTATATCAAAAACAAAAAGTGGGTAAACTATCCAATCCGCGCTCTTCCTATTGCCCCCGAACCGATCGACAGCACTGTGGTTTACCGGATGATTGGCGTAATTACCACCGACGACGACAAACAGGGGATTTATCAGCGGAATTTATACGATTTCAATGTTCGGACAATTTTTGAAAACACATCCACCGAGGGTCGTTCCTGCGTAAATTGCCACTCATTCATCCAAAACGATCCGGGCAAAATGAGTCTTCATTTCCGGAAGGCATACCCCGGAACCGTTTTTTTTGATCAGGGCCAAATCAGCAAATACAACACAAAAACGCCCTACACCATGTCGCCCGGGGCCTATACTGCCTGGCATCCATCGGGCCGGTTTATTGCTTTTACCACCAACCGGTTGTTTGAGTTCATCACGTCCGACTTTACGAAAACCGTCGAAGTATATGATCATGCTTCCGATTTGGTTTTGTACGATTTGGCGTTGAATTCCATTGTGTGCGATCCACTCCTGGCAACCCCCGACCGGGAAAACCTTCCGGAATGGTCGCCCGACGGGAAATGGCTGTATTATGTTTCGGCGCCGGCCGTGAACCCGGAGCGCTCGAACCTGGTCGGAGCCCGGTACAGTTTGCTCCGGATTCCTTTTGATCCCGAGACCCGGCAATGGGGCAAACCCGATACACTCCTCACTCCCGATGAAACAGGGAGAAGCATCACCTTTCCCAAAGTATCACCCGATGGACGTAATCTTTTGTTCGGGATGGTCGACTACGGTTACTTTACCATATTCGACCAAAACAGCGATCTTTATCTGTTCAATTTAGAAACGTTTACCTATCGCGCCCTGGATTCCATTAACAGCTCCTCGGCCGAGGGCTATCATGCATGGTCGAAAAACGGACGATGGATCGTATTCAGCAGCAAACGAGGCGATCAGGTCCGGGCACGCCCCTGGTTTGCCTATTTCGACCGGCAAGACAAGGTGCACAAGCCCTTTGTACTTCCGCAGGAAGATCCGCTTTTCCCCGAAGGAACGGCTTGGCAATTGAACCGCCCGGTTCTGGTCGACGGGCAAATCCGCTTCGACCCCAAAGATTTACATAGGGTTCTGGACGCTCCGCCACAACCAGTTGGTTTTATTGGAGACAGCACCCCCGATGCTTTTTCGGGAGCCACCCGACTCGAGATGATTGCTCCGCAAACACCCTTAGCGAAAGAAAAGAAAACAGCAGAACAGGGGAAAAACTAAAGATCCCGGTGGCTGCCGTCGCAATAGGGTTTGGTGTTGCTGTGCTTACACCGACAAAGGAATACCTTCTTTTTCTCACTAACCTCAAAAGGCAGGGGAACAAAAGAACTCCCTCTATGCGAACCGTCGCAAAAAGGTTGCCTACTGCTTTTTCCGCAGGCACACCAGTAATACGTACCGGGCTCGAGTTCCATGGCCACGGGTGATTTTGATGCAATTGCAGGCTTTTCCATAATTATCATTGTTTCGGTTGAATTCATTCCGCTTTTGCCTCCTGCCTTGTTAGTTCCCTGCTCGAATAAAAACGCCCGGGAAGAGAACCGTCGTTAACTTCTTTCGAGAGCGACTCGATGGTCGAAGGAGGCACATCGTACACATCAAGAAGGATCAATCCGTCGAGGCAATTATTGAAGTTGGGATCAACGTTAAACGCCAGGATCCGGGCATTCAAGCTCAAATACTTTTTTAAAAGGACGGGGATACCGCCGTTCACTTTATCGATATCGCCAATAATCCGGTCGAATTTATTCAGATCGGATCCGGCGTTTTCGATCAACAGATTAACTTCGGGATTTTCGCTGACGAAGCGGTATGCCTTCCTGGGCCGGATAAAACGGGCTAGTTCGCGATTAACGTAATGCGTGGTAATGAATTTGATGATGCTGTCCTTCGAAACGGGGGAATAATTATTGCTGATGCTCACCGGCCCCAACAAATACCGGTATTGTGGGTTTTTCAACAGAAAATAGAGCAAACCCTTCCATAGCAGAAAAAGCGGGAGGGGTTTCCGCTGATATTCGCGGACCACAAACGAGCGACCCAGTTCGAGCGATTTTTCGAGAACGGATTGAAACCTGGGGCGAATACGGAAAAGACTTCGTATATAAAAACCATGCATTCCGTATTGCCGAAGAATCTCGTTTCCTTTTCCAACACGATATGCCCCAACAATGCACGCCCCCTCCTCGTCCCAAATAAACAATTGGTGATAATACAGGTCGTATTCGTCGATATCGATAGAGCGGTTGGTCCCTTCTCCCACTTCGCGGAACGTAATTTCGCGCAAACGGCCAATTTCATTTAAAATCTGAGGAATGAGCTTCGGTGGAGAACAAAATACGGTATAGTTCTTTACCTGGAACAAGGTAAAAGCATCACGCAGGGCATCAATTTCCCCAATCAGAAGGGAACGGTCGATCGCAGGAACGACCGGTTCCTGACGGATCTTTTTCCGCAAAGATCGCATGGGAAAAAACTTTTTTATTTCCAATGCTTCCGAAGCGCCCAGACTGTAGGTTTTCGCCCTGAGAAAGCGCCCCAGTTGGTGTACATCCGAAAACGGATGAATATCTGCTACCCGAATGGGTGATCCGATACGTACTTTGATAACCTTCGATTTTTTGTTGAAGATTTCCACCGGGAGTTGACTATTCCGAAGTTCCGGATGGATCATTCCCAAAACATGAAAAAGCCACGAATTGGAACCACTGAAGTAGACAGGCAGAACGGTTACCTGAGCCTTCTTGATCAGTTTAATGTTGGAGTATTGCCACTCGCGGTCCGACACATTAAAATACTGGTCAAAACCCGAAACTTCTCCGGCGGGGAAGATGCCCAGGCAACCTCCGTTTTGCAAATGAACAAAGGCTTTTCGAAGACTGCTCCGTTGTTCTCCGGACGGATCTGTTTCTGATGACGTTTCGGCTCCCGGGAAAAAGGCATTCAGCGGGGTAATTCTCCGCAACAGTTCGTTGGCCAGTAACTTCATATCGGGTCGTTTCCCCGACAAAATTTTTAGGAGCAAAATTCCATCGAGCCCTCCAAACGGGTGGTTCGACACAGCAATAAAAGCCCCCGTTTCGGGTATTTTTTGCAGGTCGACTTCATCTATTTCATACCGGATTTCGAGGCTGTTAAGCAATTTGTCGACAAAACCCATACCGCTTTCTCCCGACAAACCACGGTACAAGGAGTTGACTTTCTTCACCTGAAGCAGATGCATTAAAAAATGCAGAAACGCTTCCCCGCCAAACAAACTGGATGATTTTTTCCGAACCGTTTTTTTGCTCCTTTCCATTTCGTTTCCGTTTAAACGCCCCATAAAGATAAGAAACCCGATGGAATCGACACAGAACCCAGTACCCCAAATAACAAAAAACAAAAATCCGGCGTTCCCGGTTTCCCACCATCTCAGGGTATCGAAAACCATTACCGGATTTTTGGGTTTATCCTGCTCTATCCAGGAAAAACCGCTTTCACACAGCAAGGAGTTTATTTATTAAGCTGCTTTTTGTAATCTTCGAATTGCTGAATGTTTTCGGTACAAACTTTCAGATAACTGGTAGCCAGTTCGTTTTTGGGATCGTATTTCAGAACCTTCTCAAAAAGAGGAATGGCTTCCTGGAATTTTTCGACGGCCTTGGCCATATTTGTCAGGTAGTCGTTCGGATTGCCCGACGCTGCTGCTTTGGTCAATTCGTTTGCTTCGTTAAAGGGCTCCGAGGCATCCTTCAAAATCGGCGTGGTTAGCATAGCAGCCATCTTATCGAGGTATTTGCTATCGGGGTGTTCTTCGATAGCAGCAAGCAGAAGCTCTTTCATTTTGGCTTCTTCACCGGCTTCTTTATAAATATTGGCTATATAAAGCTTACACATATCGGGTTTATAATCCAGATCTATCGCTTTCTGATAATGACTGAGAGCCATATCGTTATTATTGAGTTTATTGGCACAATATGCCATATAATATTGGGTATTTCCGTCGGTTTTTGCTTCATCGTCACCCATTTTTAAATAGTTTGCATAATAATCGTAGGCCGATTGATAATCCTTATTTTTCATGAAATCGTTAGCCGCATATTTATAGCTTTTCTGTAAAAGACTCTGAGTATTGATATCGTCTGTAGCGCCTTCTTCTCCCGACTCCAAATAAAACGTCCACTTTTTGATCGCTGTAACATAATCTTTATTGCGATAGGCATCGTTCCCTTCGTTTTTTGCAGTCAGTCCCTGACTTAATTCTTGTGAAAAAACAGAAAGGGACAGAACGAGTATCCCCAATAAAAAGGTAATTTTCTTCATCATCATTTATTCTTTTTTTAGTTATTAATTGTCTATCTGTTTTTTAAGGCTCCCAAAGATAATGAAAATGATATGCAAAAAAAGTCTTTCCGTTGAATAAAACCTTAAAAAATATTAAAAAAACGTCAGCAATTCTCAAGGATTGTACTGATCCTTATTCCCATATGCCAAAATATCTTCAATCATGCCCCGATAGTTCCAAGCGGATTGGTTTTCGGGCTGCACTTCGAGGACCTGATTCAGGTCGTTAATGGCTTCCTTCCAATTTTGATGCCGAAAATGAATTTTTGCCCGCAAAAAATAGGCATCGGGAAGGTCTTCACCGTTCTCAATAAGTGTTTCAACAATTCGAAGCGACTGATTATAAACTCCTTTATCATATTCTGCTTCGGCCTCATAAATTTTTCGCATCATCTTTTTCCTCCTACTCTATGAACCCATGTCAGAAATCGCCCCGGGTTACCTGTTGAATACCTTTTATATTTTTCAGCTTGTTCATCAAAAACTCCAAATGCTCCAGATTGTTTACGTACACACGAAGTGTTCCGTTAAATTCGCCGTTTTTTGAATCAACATTGATCGAACGCATCTGAACACCAACATCTTTGGCAATAATATAGGAAATATCGCCCACAATTCCCTTTCGATCGCTGCCGGCCATGTGAATGGTTGCCTGAAACGAATTGTAGTTTTTTGTTTCCCGCCATTTGGTTTTAATGAAACGATAGGGATAACGTTCGCGCATTTGCCGGGCATTTGGACAACTTTCGCGATGAATTTTTATGCCCTCCCGAATGGTAATAAAACCGAAAATCGGGTCGCCAAAAATGGGATTACAGCATTGGGCCAATTTGTAATGAACGTTTTGCAAGCCTTTGTCGATGATCAGAAATTCGTTTCCAATATCGAACGAAAGATTTTCGATCACCTTTTTCGGGAGCAATTCGCCCAAGACTTCACGGGCTTTGGGTGGTGCATCTTCCTCTCCTTTTAAAACGGCTTTCAATTCGAGGGCATCGAGCGATCCGGCCGAAACGGAATAATAAAGATCCTGGGCGCTTTTCAATTTGAAATGAAGCAACAATTTCCGTATGTTTTCATCGGAATAATCGATTTTCCAGTTCCGGAACTTTCGCTTCACGATTTCCTTTCCGTTTTCCGCCTCCAGCTTTTTCGCTTCGTTAAGGCTCGACTTGATGCGGCTTTTTGCTTTCGAGGTGACCACGAATTCGAGCCAGTCGATCTTCGGTTTCTGATTGTTCGCGGTTTCGATCGCTACCTGATCCCCGTTTTTCAGTTTATGTTTGATGGTCACTTTTCGCTGGTTTACCTTACCGCCCACACATTTGTCGCCGATATCGGAATGGATATCGTAGGCAAAATCGAGCAGGGTGGCTCCTGCAGGAAGTTTTCGCAAGTCGCCTTTTGGCGTAAAAACAAAGATTTCGTCTTCGTAAACATTGGTTTTGAACTCTTCGATCACTTCGTTGGCATCGCCCGAAGGATTTTCGAGCAGTTCACGTATTCCGGCCAGCCAGCGATCCAGGTCTGCATTTC
>DAIMEA010000136.1:0-9317 GCA_036725585.1 Prolixibacteraceae bacterium
AATGGATTTATACTTTCAGGAAATGCATTGATCAAGCGCCAAACTAAATCGCCTGAAAGAGCCAATACACTTCTAAAACCATCAGAAAGTGCAACTGTCGAAACTTTTTCACCGTTTACATTGAACCAAATACGACCATCGGCATCAATCGAATCAAAAGAATTTCCTTGGGGCAGTAATTGATTGAAAGCGTGAATACTCCAGTTTTTTTGTCTTTTAGCTATCTCATCATTGATTTTTGATATTCGGTAATCGAGATAGACCATCCAAGTCTCGAATGCCTCAAGTGATTCATCCTCTTTGAATTGAGAAAAGAAATTGGTGTATCGTAACGGTGTTTGTAACGAAGGCACTATGATTCTGCTGTTATTTCGAGTCAATCTTCTAAACGCTCCATATCCTGCCCCGAACCATCCTTTTCCTTTTGGAAGTAATGCATTTTGTCGAAGCCAAGGCAATGTTTTGCTATTTGTATCTTCCGTAATAATTGGTTCTGTAAAAACCTTTTTATTGATTTCAAGTTTCTCATTACCTGTCACATACAAAGTATACTGAAAAACTTTTCGTTCTTTCTTGTCTCCTCCAAATAATCCAGGGTCATTAGTGGATTGATGTAGTCGTACAGATAATTTCCCATGTTTGGATTTGTTCTTTAACCAACCTTCTGGCTTAAATAATTGATTTGCACCCTCAGGGCCTGCCAACATGATAGCAATAGCTTGTAAAATTGTGCTTTTCCCAGTAGCATTTTCACCTAATAAAGTTACCCAGGGATAAGGTTCTTTCGTTGACCCAAATCGAATCATTTGCTTCTCAAAGCACTTGACGTTTTCAATGGAAAGTAATTCTATCCACATTGTCTGATAAATTTATGATGATTTTATCAAAGTCAAATATACTAAATTCATTCGCTTCAGGAACACACAATCTCATTTATCGTATACAAAGGCAAGTTGGTCAGCCAACCTTCTTTTCGATAGTCGGACATAGAACTTCGGAGGGCGTTTTTCATTTCGTAGCGCTGGCAAAATGATTTCAGGCTTTTGCTTGCAGGTTTTCCGAAGCTTTCACCTCAATAGGGATTATATTACCGTTCAACTGTACCAGAAAATCGATTTCGGCACTAGACTTCTCTGCCGACCCGTAATAAATGGTCCTATCGGGGACAGTGATCAATTGTTGCAGAACGTATGGCTCAGTCAACGATCCTTTCAACTCTTCAAATAGTGCATTACCATTAATTAACGTACGAACATCAATGTTGCCAATAAACCCAAATCGACAAGGAACAATTTAAATGCGTTCAAATCTTCATCAGCCCGGTTTTTCCTACCTTACGAGCATCTTTGATTATAAACATTTTTCGATCCAATATTTTGAATCATGAAATAGAAAATGCATTTTTGGAGTTGAATTCCATATTTGCATAAAATGATTCGACGAAATATTGAAGTGGAGATATTGAAAGTGGTTGACAAAATGCCTGTAATTTGTATTACAGGGCCCAGGCAATCGGGTAAAACCACTTTAGCAAAATACCTTTTTCCCAACTATAAGTATTATAACCTTGAGTTTCCGGAGCATCGCGAGTTTGCGAAGAACGATCCAACTTCATTTTTAAAGAGTATAGATCAGGGAATGATAATTGATGAAATACAACGGTTACCTGAAATTTTTTCCTCAATTCAGTATTTTATCGATGAGAAAAAGGTTATGGGAAAAATAATCATTACCGGATCGCAAAATTTGCTTTTAATGCAGTCGATGAGTCAGACTTTGGCTGGCAGAGTAGCACTTTTTACGCTTCTTCCGTTTTCGATTTATGAACTGGAGGGAACGCCATATCAACAAACCGATTACGAGAATTACCTGATAAAAGGTTACTATCCCCGTATTTACGATCTAAATTTAGAATATAGTAACTGGATCAGAGATTATATTTCAACTTATATCGAAAGGGATGTTCGTCAGGTTATTGCAATTAAGGATCTTTCGCTCTTCAGGAATTTTTTGCAGTTATGTGCCGGCCATACCGGACAGATTGTAAACTATTCAACATTCTCGAATAACCTGGGAGTTGATGTTAAAACGATTAAATCGTGGTTGTCTGTCCTCGAAACAAGTTACATCATCTATCTGCTTCAACCCTATTCAAAAAATGTAAATAAAAGGCTCATAAAAGCGCCCCGATTATATTTTTACGATACAGGAATTGCCTGTAATTTATTAGGTATAAACAATGAACAGAGTTTTTCGATGCATTATTTAAAAGGTGGGTTGTTCGAGTCGTTTATTATTGCTGAAATTATTAAATACCTTTTTAACCATAAGTTGAATGGACAGTGTACTTTTTTTCGAGACTCAAATGGAAATGAAATTGATGTAATCGTTGAACTTGAGGGCAAGTACAAGGTTGTTGAAATAAAATCGGGAAGAACCATAAATCAGGATTTCTTTAAAGGGCTATCATATTGGGACAAAATTCAAGTTGAAATGCCATCGGAGAAATACCTCATTTACGGTGGTGATCAAATTCAGGAGCGTTCAATAGCAACCGTTCTGGGGTGGAGACATTTGTTTAAGGTAGTTCATAAGTAATCGGGCCCAATGCCATCGTCTTCAACCGACAGGTACAACAAATTTTCATCGCAAAAGCACGAAGCTTTAAAATGGTGAACAGGATAACAAGAATAACGTTCTTGCTCCTGCAAATGAAACGAAAACCGCACTAAATCTAACAAGTCAGGATGTGTTCCCTCGCTTAGTTAAACACAGGCAGCCAGGAGTGTTCTTTCGAATACCGGATCATTTGTTCGGCATATCCTTCGGAATAATCGAGTGAAATTTGGGTGATGGCTCCCTCATTGTCGCGGCTGACCACCCATTTCGGATTAACAAATCCCCCGTAAGGTGCCAGGTTTAGTTTCTTGTACCGGGCCAGCACTTCCTCGTGCAGGGGCTGTTCAATTTTCACGGCGTAGCCTTCGACCAGTTCCCGTGCTGCCCCGAAGTCGCCTTCCGATTTAATGCACTGGATTTTGTGCAACAGTTCACCAAAAAGATTCCGTAATTTTTGATAATCGTTAATGACGAAATAGGTTTTTCCATCGACTGCTTTTCGTTCAATAACGTTTTCGTTTTGCCCCTTTTCAAAAGCCCATTTGGAAATCAATTGCCGGTTGCGCATATGGGCTTGTTCTATATCGTTGCCCAATTTAATACGGGTAAGCTGGGTCATAATACCGTTGCGGATGTAATCGTCGTAAGAGGCTTTAAAGGCTTCGGCATCGGGGAGCAGTCCGAGCTCTACCAGTTTTTCGTCGCCCATGTAATAGAGGGCAAAAAGGTCGGCACGGGCTTCTTCAATCACGGCTCCATAGGCTTTCAGCTCGTCGCCCGAAACACCGGGCAGCAACTGGCCCGAACCGTGCCCGAGGCATTCGTGCAGGTCGGTGTGCAGGTTATCGGCCTGGAAGCCGTATTTTTTCTGGCGGGCAATTTCTTCTTCCGAAAAGCAGAATTCTTCGAGGAAGCCGTTGCCTTCGGCGGCTTTATCGTAGGCGTAGGTAATGTTTTCGATGGTGACCGATTTCGACCCGTGCTCCTTTCGGATCCAGTCGGCATTGGGCAGGTTGATGCCGATGGGCGTGGCCGGGTAGCAATCGCCCCCGAGCATGGCGGCCGTAATAACCTTGGCGGTAACCCCTTTCACTTTTTCTTTTTTGAAGCGGGGATCGACGGGCGAATGGTCTTCAAACCACTGGGCATTGGCACTGATGATTTCCGTGCGTTTCGTGGCTTCCAGGTTCTTGAAATTGACCACGCTTTCCCAACTGGCTTTTAATCCCAGCGGATCGCCATAGGTTTCGATGAAACCGTTCACGAAATCGATCCGAGAATCCTGGTCGGCAAGCCAGGCAATATTATACTGGTCGAACGTTTTCAGATCGCCGGTTCGGTAATAGTCGATCAGGTATTGGATGACTTGTTTTTGCTGTTCGTTTTCGGCCACTGTAAGGGCTAATTCGAGCCAGTACACGATTTTTTCGATGGCTGGTGAGTATGTGCCTCCGATTTTCCAGATTTTTTCCACCAGTTTGCCGTCGATCTTTTCGAGGCGGCTGTTTAAGCCATACGAAATGGGTTCCGTGTCACCGGGATTTTTCATCGAGGTGTAAAAGGCTTCGGCCTCTTTCTGCGTAATCCCTTCGCCCCAATAGTTGTTTGCCGAGGTGGCAATCAGGTCCTCCCCTTCGGTTTGGTTCACCCGTTTCGGATCGACAGTGGGGTCGAACATCGCGGGGACCAGGGTTCCGGTAATCTCCTCTTTCGGCAGGGGGAACGTTGACTCGTCGATACCATCGATAAGCGATAGAAAATAGCTGCTGGTAAATCCCGGATCGATTTTATCGGCGGAATAGTGGTGATGGATCCCGTTCGAGAACCATACCCTTTTCAGGTACACTTCGAAGGCTTTGAATTCATCCGTATTCCGGTCGCCCGCGTAATTTTCCCGGATACTTTCGAGGGTGCGCCGTATGGCGAGGTTGTAGCGGTAATTCTGGTCGAAAACAATGTCGCGTCCTTCGATGGCAGCCTGCGACAAATAATAGAGAAGGGTTTTCTGCTGCAGATTCAGTTCATCGAAACCGGGCACCGGGTAACGGTGGATGCGGATGTCGGCAAACTGCTCGAGGTTGAATGGGAAATCCTGTACGGGAGCGGCTCCCTTTTGGGTTGAATCTTTACAACTGATCATGAAAAATGACATTAAGGATACAAGAAAAAAGATCGTTCTCATCGTAACTTTTTTTGAGTTAATATCGGTAATTCGCAGAGCAAAAGTAGGGATTTTTTCTATTCATATTTTTTTACAGCGGGTTCGTTTGTACTCCAAAAACGTTCGTTGGTTGATTTTTTGCAACTCCCCTCTTTCCCTGCTTCGCTTTGTATACGTGATTTGTGATTGAATATTGATCTGTAGGGATTAGATCTGTCAGATCGGGTACCAAACGTACCGCTCAGAAGGCCATAAAAGGTGATACAATAATCGTATCGCGGTCGATGGCATACGCGGCAAAAATGCCCATTACGTCTTCGGGTAAATTGTTCACCGGGTTTCCCGGGGCGATGGAATTGAAGGAACCTCCAATGTTTCCGCTTAGTCCGCTGTAGTAATCAGCCACTTCGCGGGTGGTGTGCATCAGCTCAACCACAACGGTGTCGCCAAAGAAAAAATTGATAAAATAAACCGGCATCTGAATTTCTTCGTCTCTCCCGAGTTCGTCGCTGACAAAATAGTGCAGCCCGGGTCGTTTTTTCCCGTTCTTATAGATATTCAGACGGAAAAAATTATCTTCTCCTTTGGGATCGTCGGCAAAAATGATCGCATTCAGGCTGTCGCCGTTTTGTTCGAAGGGCGTGGGTATGAATTGTATTTTCTTGATGGATACGGGAACAGGCAGTTGGGTAGTGGCTTCAAAATCCTCGTCCCCGGCCGAGATTTTCAGGGTGTAGTATTCGCCAAACTCGGGCGTAAGCGTTTTGGAATAAAAGTTTCCATCGGCAGCTGTTTCGAGCGTTTCGCTTTTTCCCGAGCCCGATCGAATTTCCACCGAGGCATCGGTAAATGGTGCAAACGAAAGGGTATCGTAAAAACCCTGGCTGTACGAAAGGCTTATTTTAGCCAGTGGTCCCGAATTGGACACAACGGCCTCAACCACGAGTTTCTTTTGAATATCGCCCAAATCGAGTACGACTTCTTCTTCGCAGGCGACCAGGAATAATCCCGGCAAAAGGTACAGGAACAGCAATTTTCGTTTCATCCGTTAAAATTTAAAATTCCAACTGATCGACGGTACGGCCGAAAACAGGTAAATCATGCTTGAGCGGGTTTGGCCGGGATTGTCTCGGTCTTCGCGGAAAATATACGAATAGGGATTTTTCTGGGCGTATGCATTATAGACCGAGAAATTCAGTTCCGACTGGAATCGTTCGCGTTTGGCCAGCACCCAGGTTGCGCCCAAATCGAGGCGATGGTAATCGGGCATCCGGTAACCATTCCGGCTGGTGTAGAGGTTGGCAACCCGGCCGTCGATAGAATATTTTCCCGCAGGGAAAGTGACGGCATTGCCTGTGTAATACACCCAGTTTAACGAAAAAGTCCAGCGGGGATTCAGTTGGTACATAGCCACAATGGCCAGGTCGTGCACCCGGTCCTGCCGTGCAGGGTACCAGTTGCCCCGGTTTATGCCCTCGATTTGACGAAACGACCGGGAGAGCGTATACGCAATCCATCCGGTCAGCTTCCCCTCTTTCTTTTCGAGGAGCAGTTCGGCTCCGTAAGCCTCGCCTATTCCATAGAGCAGTTCGGCTTCCACCTTTTCGTTCAGCAGAAGAGACGCACCTGTTTTGTAGTCGATCTGGTTTTGCATTGTTTTGTAGTATCCCTCGACGGAAAACTGATAGCGATGGTTCGAAAAATTACGGAAAAAGCCCAGGCTGACCTGATCGGCCACCTGAGGTTTCACGTTGGGCGAACTGGGCGTCCAGAAATCGACCGGGGTGCCGGCTGTGGCATTTTGAAGCAGATGGATGTACTGGGCCATCCGGTTATATCCGGCCTTGATGCTGGTGTTTTCATCGATGATGAATGTGGCATTCACCCGGGGTTCCCAGTTCCAAAAGGGACTGTACCATTCCGAAGAGGCATATACCATCGAATCGCTGACTTCTCCCTTGGGGGTAAAGGTATACTCGGTCGACGGGCCGATCCGGAAAAAGTTCGAAACCCGCAAACCATAACCAATGGTAAAACGCTCGCCGAATTTTTGTTCGTTGGCAAGGTAAAGGGCATTCTCCGAGCCGTCTTTCTCGGGGACGCTGATGTTTTGTTCTTCCCCTTCCAGGTCGGTCAGGCTGAGACTGCCCGGTTTGAAACGATAATGATTGAGTTCGAAACCGAACGACAGGGTGTTGCTGTTGTCCAGGTACCAGGTAAATCGCTGTTTCAGTGTTCGTCCAACAATTCCCGCCTGCAGGTCGAATGAAAAATCGATGTTGGCATCGGTATGGTAGTTGTAATCGTTCAGAATGATTGATGTATTGCTGAAAAGCCGGGGCGAAAAAACATGCGTCCAGCGGAGGGTGCCGGTCATATTGCCCCAGTTAAACCCGAAACTGTTTGCGCTAAGCACGTCGCGCCCCAGGTAGCCCGAGATGTAGACCCGGTCGTTCTGTCCCAGTTCGAAATGGGTCTTCAGGTTTAAATCGTAGAAATAAAGCTGACTTTGTCTTAGCCGCTCATCTTCGGCAAAAACCAGGAACAGGTCGGCATAGGTCCGGCGGCCTGAAAGCAAAAACGAACTGCCGTTTTTCCCGATGGGACCTTCCAGGGTAAGGCGGCTTGATATGAGCCCGATACCGCCGCTGGCCGAGAAGCGTTCCGAATTCCCTTCCCGCATGTGCACATCCAGAACCGACGAGGCCCTGCCTCCAAAATGGGCCGGCACACCGCCTTTGTATAAAGTAACATCGTTGATCGCGTCGGAATTAAACACCGAAAAGAAACCCAGCAGGTGCGAAGGATTGAACACGGGCGCGTCGTCGAGCAAAACCAGGTTATGATCGGCCTGTCCGCCCCGCACAAAAAAGCCGGAGCTGCCTTCACCGGCCGACGAAACCCCGGGCAAAAGCTGAATGGTTTTCAACACATCCTGTTCACCAAATAATACCGGAATGGCTTTGATGGTTTGCGGATTCAGCTTTACTGTTCCCATTTCGGGATTTAAAATATTCTGGTTGATTGCTTCTGTACGGACAATTATTTCCGAAAGTTCTTCGGTGCGGGGGGTGAGTTGAATATCGCGGCGGGTATCGCGATCGATCTTTAGAGTAAATATTTGTGGTTCAAAACCGATAAACGAAGCCTCCACTGTATAAATCCCGGGTATTAAGGACAGGGAAAAATAACCATAGGTATTGGTGGAGGTTCCGAGTTTCAGCTCCCGGATATACAGGGTCGCCCCAATCAGATCTTCACCGGTACCTGCATCGGAAATGGTTCCGGTAAATCCATGTTTTTCGACTGCCCGGGAATGGACAGGTGAAAAAAGAATGAGGACAAACAAGAGAAAAACCAAGCGCATAACGTTCCTGAATTCATTTTAAAAGCTTCAATATAACAGTTCATTGGGAGAAAGGTTGCAGCTAAGTTAAAAAGTTTACAAATTCTTAGGATTCGGTTTGGGGAAGCAATTGTTGATATTCATTCGCAGCTTTTCAAAACCGGCTCTTTGGAGCGGTGTATATCGGAACCGTTCCCTGAATTGGTTTTCATCGAGTTTCATCCAGTCGACAGTCGTCATGGAAAGAAACCGGAGATCCGGTCGGAATTCGTCGATCGGGGTTGGAGCGGCGTTCCGGTTCCATGGACAAACGTCCTGGCAGATGTCGCAGCCAAAAATCCGCCTGTTCAGAAGGGATTTCAATGCCTCGGGGGTGTCGTCCTTTTTTTCGATGGTGAGCCAGGAAATGCATCGACGGGCATCGAGCACTCCCGGTTTTAGGAGGGCTCCGGTGGGGCAGGTTTCGAGGCAGCGGGTACAGGTTCCGCAGTATTCGTTCGGGTAGGGGGCATCGTATTCCAACTCCCGGTCGATGACCAGTTCTCCAATGAAAAAGAAGGAGCCAAGCTTCCGGTTGATCAGCATCCCGTTTTTCCCGATCCAGCCCAAACCTGCTTTTACCGCCCAGGCCCGTTCGAGCACGGGGGCCGAATCGGTGAAGGCCCGTCCGCTTACGGGTCCGATCTCTGTGTGGATAAATTCGAGAAGATGACGAAGCTTTTTCTTTATAACCCGGTGATAATCGGTTCCGTATGCATACTTTGCCACGATGGGCACACCTGCGTTCTGCTTCTTTTCCGGGAAATAATTAGCCAGAACCACAACGATCGATTTTGCCCCGGGAACCAGTAGGGTCGGATCGAGCCGCAGATCTTTGTTTCGGGACATATAGGCCATGTCGGCATGGTAAGCGTTCGAAAGGTAGTTGTCCAATCCCTGTTCTTCCTCCTGCAATTTCCCGGCACGGGCAATTCCGCAGTCTGAAAAGCCCAGCAACAGCGCTTTTTGTTTAATCAACGAGGTATCGTTCAATAGGGACATAGATTGCCTATCAAAACTTATTTTACCAGAAATTCAAGGGCTTCTTCCTTTGAGTCGAAAAACGTAAGCTTATTCTTGACAAAAAGATTGTAGGTCGAAATAAATACTTTTTTCATACCCGTTATACCCAGAGATGCCGTTTTTGGGGTT
>DAIMEA010000137.1:0-9304 GCA_036725585.1 Prolixibacteraceae bacterium
TTCACTATTATGAACCAGCATATTGCCGTAACAAACCCCTTGATCGTTCATCCCGGTAAAACCACCCAGCATGCCCAAAAAACTGACCATAACAGTGGCGTTTCCATCCCTGGGATGCTTTACTACGATCAGGCCAATGGCTTTGTTGATGCTTCCAAAAAGATAATCGGCATTCCGCCCCATAATCAGTTCCCCGTCGGGAGTAGCCTCGTCCCAAACGGCAAGAACACTGCAATCGACCATGGGAATCAGATTCAAAGCCAGCAAATAACGATACTCGACCCCCGAAGCATCCACCATGCCTTGCAATTCCTCACGGAAGGATACGGAGAGGTTATCTTCGGCTTGTTGGGCAATCGAAATATATTTCTGAATGGCCTTTTCAGGAAAAAGCTCCCGGACAATTTCGGTTAACGAAATCAAATGTTCCTTTAGCAGAGAACCATATTGATGGCCCATTTCGTAAGGTTCTCCATACAAATGAACAACGGTGGCCGTTTCAATACGTTCCAGACGAGGTACGCCCAATTGGACTTCCGACATACCGTTTTTCTGAAGTTGCAGAATATGGGCATATTCAGAATAAATTTTGCAACTGCTAAAATAAAAGAGAAGGATGATTCCGACAATCATCGTTCTGTTTCTCATTACCTGCTTCATTAATAATTTATTATACAAACAACCGGTTTAAAGATACTAAGTATCGGGGAATTTTCGTGCAAGCGCAAAAAAAAGCTGTCCGGAATATTTTTCACCGGACAGCCCACTCTTTATGCAGTATTCTTTCCTATTCGGTAATGATGGCCTTCATCGATTCCATTGCACTCCGGAGCTCGGCTCCGATCAGTTCCACCGGATGGAAACGGATGGCTTCGTTCACGGCAATCAGTTCGAGATTATCGACATGTCCGTTCTTTCCTTCGTTAAAATTTTTACCGATTACATTGGCTTCGATCCGGCTCATAAAATCAGCCAACAGGGGCCGGCATGCATGATCGAAAAGGTAGCAACCGTATTCGGCTGTGTCGGAAATAACCCGGTTCATTTCGTACAGTTTTTTCCGGGCAATGGTATTGGCAATAAGGGGTGTTTCGTGCAGCGATTCGTAATAGGCCGATTCCTCCTTAATGCCGGTTTCGGTCATCACTTCAAAAGCCAGTTCCACACCTGCTTTGATAAAGGCAACCATCAGTGTGGCATGGTCAAAGTATTCCTGCTCGGTAATTTTTTGATCCCCAGCGGCTGTTTTCTCGAAGTTTGTTTCGGCTGTCAGGGCTCTCCATTCCAATAATTGTTTATCGCCATTGGCCCAGTCTTTCATCATCGTCGATGAGAATACCCCGCTCATGATGTTATCCATGTGGTGCTCATACAAGGGGCGCATAAGGGCTTTCAGTTCTTCGGAAAGTTTAAAGGCTTCAATTTTTGCCGGATTGCTTAAGCGGTCCATCATGTGCGTGATTCCCCCGAGTTTCAGCGCTTCGGTAACGGTTTCCCATCCGTATTGTACCAACTTCGAGGCATATCCGGGCTCAATTCCCTTTTCGATCATTTTGTCGAAACACAGTAGGGAAGCCGATTGAAGCACGCCGCACAAGATGGTTTGTTCTCCCATCAGGTCCGACTTCACTTCGGCTACAAACGAGGAGTGCAGTACCCCGGCTTTATGTCCGCCGGTACCGGCGCAATAGGCTTTGGCAATCTCCAGACCGTCGCCGTTGGGGTCGTTTTCGCGATGTACAGCAATCAGGGTCGGAACGCCAAATCCCCGCAAATATTCAGCCCGAACTTCCGAAGCCGGAGATTTGGGGGCAACCATAATTACCGTAATATCCGGGCGGATCTGAATTCCTTCTTCCACAATATTGAAACCATGGGAATAGCTCAGACAGGCACCTTTTTTCATTAAAGGCATCACCGTATTAACCACCGGGGTATGGTACTTATCGGGTGTCAGGTTCAACACCAGGTCGGCCTTCGGAACCATGCTTTCAAAGGTCCCGACAGCAAAACCGTTTTCGACGGCATTTACATAAGAAATATGCTTCTCTTCGATCTCAATTTTCCGAAGTGCATAGGAAATATCCAAACCGCTGTCGCGCATATTGAGACCCTGGGCAAGACCCTGAGCGCCACAGCCTAAAACAACGATCTTTTTCCCCCGTAAATAATCCACACCGTTGATGAATTCCGATTCATCCATGAAGTCACACTTCCCGAGTTGTTCGAGCTGAACACGCAGGGGAATTGAATTAAAATAATTGGCCATTTGTTTCCTTTTTTATGTTTCTAATAATTCTTTATCGTTCTCGTACAGAATCTCAAAAACGACCGATTCTGTTTCTCCATGCAAAACAATAAAATAATCGGCTATCCCGACAGGAAAAAAGCATTTATTTTTGGTACTTTTCGTCTTACCCTGAAGAAAATAATCCCGAAAGCTAAAAAAAAAATCTTCTTTAACAGATATTTATCGAAACACATCCTTGGAACTATTTCGAATTCCGGCTGCGATACATCAAGGGAGTGATACCGGTTCCCCGCTTGAAAAATTTGGTGAAGTACGACTGATCGGAAAAATGCATCCGCTCGGCTATTTCGGCTATCCCGAGATTGGTATAAACCAAAAGTCGTTTTATTTCGAGCATAATTTTCGCATGAATGATTTCCTGCGAAGATTTTCCGGTCATTTGTTTCACCGTTTGGGTCAAATAACCGGGCGAAACAGCCAACAAACGGGCATAGTCGCCAATAGAATAATTCATCCGAAAGTGATCTTCCACAAGCTGGAAAAAACGTTTTACCAGCAAATGCCCCCTTCCATTTTCAACAAGCTGGCTGCTCCTCGGATAAAGCCCGGCACAAAAATTCAGGATCAGATCAAGAAGGGAGCGAAAGAATTCGATCGGTTGCCGTGACATGTTCAGAGAAGCATCTATCCCTTTCTGAAAGAGCAATTCAAGAAAACGGACATCGTTTTTGTCCTGCAGAATCAGGGGTGGATTGGTTTGTTGTATGGAGTAAAAAAAGGGAAATTCGAGCAGGCGATTGGGATTGGTATGATGAATCAGATAAAACTCAGGGCTGAAAAGAAAGATGTACCCGTCGATATCGTTCGAAAATTCCAGGTCGTGGACCTGGCCCGGGGAAAGAAAAAAAACACAGGGAGGAATAACTTCATACCGTTTACCATCAATGATGTGCATTCCCGATCCCCCCATCAGAAAAAGCACTTCGTAAAAATCGTGCCGGTGGGGATACTTTACCTGAAAATGACGTCGTGCATCAAAGGGTTCAACCTGAAACTGCTGGCTTCGCCGTTCGGGTGAACTAAAAGCCTGAAGGGAATAAACCGGCAATTGTTCCTGTTTCTTCATGCCTGCAAAAATAAGGAAAAGCTTCGTTTCTGTTCCTGAATAATGAAAAACCCTCAAGGCAAGAAAATATCCGGGATCCCTTACTGTTTCGTTCCATATTTTCCATAAATTCGCTTTTAAAAAAAGGAAAATCGTCTCATGAAATTTCAACTTTTGCGACTGTTTTCAGCCTTGAAAGGATTGTACCAGTCGACCCTGGGAATCAAAGAAGACATTGACTACGAAGGAACCATCAATGGCATTAAGCGCGACATCAGTTTCCGCGGCCACACGGGCTGGATTTTGATGTTTTCGATACTGATTGCTTCGATTGGTCTCAATGTCAATTCAACAGCTGTGATTATCGGCGCTATGTTGATTTCTCCACTTATGGGCCCCATTCTGGGCGTCGGTCTGGCTTTAGGAACCAACGATGTTGAAATGTTGATTCGCTCGATGAAGAATCTTGTTCTGGCGATCATCATCGGGTTGATTACCTCAACGCTGTTTTTTCTGGTCACTCCACTTGATATTGTTCAATCGGAATTACTGGCACGAACCAAACCCACCTTTCTTGATGTACTGATTGCCCTTTTTGGCGGATTCGCCGGCATTATTGCCGGTTCCCGAAAGGAAAAAAGTAACGTGATCCCCGGTGTAGCCATTGCTACTGCATTGATGCCGCCGCTCTGCACCGCCGGGTTTGGTTTGGCCAATCTGCGCATGGATTATTTTCTCGGCGCCATCTATCTCTTCTTTATCAACTCGGTATTCATCAGCTTATCGACCTTTCTGGTGGTTAAATACATGAAGTTCCCCTTAGTCCGGATTATTGACCCGGTAAAGATGAAAAAATACAAGGTTTTCCTGTATGTGTTTCTGTTCATCACCATCCTGCCCAGTACCATCATCTTTTATAAGGTCATCCAGGAATCCCGGTTCAAGCTCTCGGCAGAACGGTTCATCTCGGAAAAATGCAACTTTGAGGGAAGCCAGTTGGTGAACTATAAACTAAGCTATTCCGACACCCTGTCGGTGATCGATCTCTTTTTTATCGGGAAAAAAGTAAACGAAGAGAAACAGTACTTCCTCACCGACATGCTTACAAACTATGGTTTGAAAGGCGTTAAAAACTTCCCGATTACGCGGAACACCGTTATTAAAGTCCATCAACAGGAAGGCGACCAGGAAGAATTTGAGGAACGAATGGCCGAAATGAACCAGGAAATACGGATGAAAGTACTCGAAGACATATACTCCAAAAACGAACAAATCATCAAGGATAAGGATTTGAAAATTAAACTATTAGAGGAAGAATTGCTTAAAATATCGAAGAAAGATACCATTGAGTTCCAACAGATCTACAAGGAATTGAAATTCCACGAGAAAGAGCTTGAAAAATACTCGTTTGCCCGCCAAACCGAGCTTTTGGAAATGAATGATTCCCTGTATTATCTCGAAATACCGACTTTTTTGCTGCGTTTCCGTGAAGGATTATCGTCTTCGGCACGAAAAGAAAAAACCCGCAATATCGAACAGTGGCTGCAGGTACGGCTAAACAATCCGGCTATCAAAGTCCTGGAATATTAGATAAAACGATTGAAAGCCTTTGCTTTGCGAAAAAAAAAGCTGCCCGAAGGCAGCTCAATTTTCCTCTTCTCCCAACTCACAATAAATATTTTAACGCCGGACAAAAGGATCGTCCGAACCTTTCTCCTGCCGGAAACAAAACCAGTCGATATCGACATAACCCCTGCCCGCTTCAGAACCGATGCAGTAGAATCCCAAGCGCTGATCGTGACCATAATACGCTTGCAGGGGAAATGCCTTGCCCATTTCTTTAAACTCCATCCCATCTACGGCATAATCAAAACAAACCGATGTCCCGGAGATGCGCACCCGGAGCATCAGATTTTGCCCATCGATCGCAAAATCCTGATTTACATTGCCATCAGCCACCACTTTAAGTCTCCGTTCGGTACCCGAGCCATAAATTACAATGGAATACAGCGCGGAATTCTGAAAAAATAACCCGGCTTCGACTCCTTCCCTAAGGGAAGAAACATCGAACAAAACCATCGCCTCACCCCTGGTGTTTGTGCGAAGCATTTGGAAAACGCTTTGCTGAAGCGGAAGTCCGCTAACCGAAGCAGCTTGCCCGGCCTTCAGGCGCAAATAACCGGGTCTTTCGCGTAAGGTCCAGTACTTCTCGTCCAATTTATACAACCAGTGCGGTCGCAGACTAGGCAAATTAAAATCGTCGGAATAATCTTCAGCCCCGGGGTTTTGTTTTCCCCAAAAAAGATCGTGGTCGAATTTCAGATTATTCGTTACCGAAGACGGCACAAAATCGTCGAAAAATCTTTCCTCCGGATTGCCTGCAGTAATTTCTCCGATACTAAACCAGAACAAAAGGAATAATATTGAAATTTGCTTAATCATAAACCCCCTTATTCAAAACCCGGATTCACACACTCCCAACGAATGAATCCTTCGGTAAAAATAATGTATTCGTCAAACATTTCGAAACATTCATCACAACATTTTATCCTTTGGTCAAATAATTTTCATTTCCGCTTTCTAAAAAATGTGCGTTTTCGGCATTTTATAAGATCAATGGGTAAAAAAAAAGCGTTAATTAAGATTCAATCTACATATTTTTCCCGTCCAAAAGGCTTTATTCGGGGAAAATGAACCATTGCACAAAACTTTTTATCTTTGTGTTTTGTTATGCGATTGAATTTCGATCCATTCTTCATGAAATACACCGTACCTATAGTATGGCTCCTGATTTTGGTTCATACGCAGTTAACCGGTCAGGACTCCCTTCAGGCTCCCATTCCGAACTTTGAAATAGATGAGATTGTTGTCTTCCGTGAATACCCTTTTGTTAATGAAAAAGAACGGATTGAATATAAGAAACTGGAAGCGGATATCCGAAAGATTTACCCCTTATTAACCCTCATCACAACAGAATTCGATCGGATCAATGAGGAAATGAACCTTTACGACACAAAAAGGAGAAAGGATTTTCTCAAATGGTATGAAAATTATGCCCGGGAAAATTACATGCCCTTACTGGGTTCCCTGTCGATTCCCCAGGGGCAGTTGCTTTTGTTGTTGATCGACCGTGAAACAGGCGACACACCGTATCAACTCATAAAAACCTACCGAAATGGATTCCGGGCGTTTTTATGGCAGGGAGTTGCCTTCTTTTTTCGATCCAATTTAAACGCAGAATACAAACCGGAAAACCATCCAATGATTGAACACATAATCAAACGGGTGGAATCAGAATTCACCTTAAGCGAAACGATTGAGAAAAAGCATACGCTTACGAAATCTCCTTCTCTTTAAGATATTGAGCCAGTTTTGCAATGGGTTCCTTTTCAACCTTTCCAATTCGGATAGAATATTCACGACAAACCTGTTGCAGAATAGCCCGAAATCCCCAGGCAATTGATCCGCAAAAATGGCTTTCGAGTTCGTCATATTGTTGATAGGATAAAAGATTCCGGATCACAAACTTTTGAAATTGTTGCTGTATAATTTTTTGGCAATATTCGTCATCGATGTGCATTTCAAGAAAGGGGGCAAAGCTGGCCAAAAAACGGTTGGGCATGGGTTTTTGATACACTCGTTCGAGGACAAGGGATGTTGAGACATCGTAGCGTTCCATGAACTGGATGCGCAAATGCAGGGGCATTTGGTTTTTCAGAAAATCAGAAACCAAAACCTTTCCCATGGACACGCCTCCTCCTTCGTCGCCAAGAATATAGCCCAGAGACGGAACCTGGTTGATAATCGCCCGGCCATCCCACAGGCAGGAGTTGGATCCCGTCCCCAACAGGGCAACAATTCCGGGTTTTTCGCCCGAAAGGGCCAGGCAGGCCGCTACCAGGTCGGAATCGATCAACAGGCTGGCGTTGGGAAAGAGCATATTCAGGGCTTTCCCAACTTTTTCACGGGTTGGGACCAGGCTGCACCCCGCGCCAAAAAAGAATATTTTCCGCACCCCGGCTGTTTCCAGATCCGCCGTTACCGGACGAAAGGCACACTCCATTTCGTCCACACTGAGTAAAAAGGGATTGATTCCGGGTGTGTTGACCCGCATAGCGAGTTTTCCATCCTTCAGGGAGCACCATTGTGTTTTCGTCGATCCGCTTTCGGCAATCAATACCATGGATTTATTTTTGGGTTCTGCGGGTTATTTTTCCGGCTCTGTTTTTTCCTTCCGGGAAAGAATGGCAACTACGCCTTCTTGCCGGGTATCGTTGGCCAGCGCATCGATGATCTGTTTCCTGAATTCACCGTTGGAGACCGATCCGGTTTGGGCAATAAATGTCCCAAAAGGTTTATAAACCGTAAAACGGAAGGCAGAGATACGGGCTGAATTCAGGGATTTTGAGTCGGAATCGTTCGCTATGGCAAAAACTGTGTTGAAAAAACCGTTCACAGATTCCTCGATGATTTCCCCGGTCGATTTCCCTGCATGGATGTCTTTCACGTTAAACAACGGAGCATCCATACCCGCCGTTGCATTCTTCATTTGCCGGATATGCAAACAGAAAATTCCATCGCTACGCCGCCAATACCAAGCCTTTTGTTTCGAATTATAAGCGGCCGTAATGTCGCTTTCCAAATCGGTAGGCACTTTTTCATACACAGGTTGCACAATGTTTTCCGGTATTTCCAACGATACGATATAGCTGCCTGGATCGAGGTTGGTGAATTCGACGGTTCCGTTTTGCCCCAACATAGAGTAAGCGATCATCTGATTGGTTTTTTCATCGGTCAGATACATCCGGATCCCGTTTCTTTTCTGTCCAAATGAAAAAAGAGCGAGACCGAGCATAAAAAAAAGAACCCCTGTTTTCATGAATATGCATTTAAAAGATTCAGCCATCAATTTCGCTCTTTTTCCCCGATCCCGAAAGAAAAAATCAGAAAAAAACAGCCAGTTCGCGACAGATGGTTTCCAACAATACCCGATCGTTGTCGGTGAAAGGAGATGGGGTATGGGAATCGACGTCCAACTCGGCAACAAATTCTCCCTCTTTCAGAATGGGAACAACAATTTCGGACCGTACATCGATGTTGCACGAAAGATAATTATCCATCGTTGCAACATCCTGAAGCACCAAGGTTTTTTTTGTATCTGCCACCAGACCGCATGCACCTCGTCCCGGGGCAATCCGGGTATGTTCGGTTGGGCTTCCCTCATAAGGGCCCAGTTCCAGCATCCGGGACTCGGGATTCCAAATATAAAAACCCACCCAATGATAATGGTCGACCTCCTGCCGAAGCAGAAGGCACGTACGTTGCAAGATTTCGTCGAGCCGGATCATTTCGTTTCGATTCGAACGAAAGGCAGCAAGAATTTTCGAAACATCCATCACCGCAATCATTTAATCACGACCTGTGCTTCGTAGGTAATCTTTTCACAAAAATGGCACCGCAGTTCAACCGGATTTTTGGAAACAACCTGAAATCGGGTCGGGATGGATTCGTGGTTTGTAATGCATTTAGGATTAAAGCATTTGACGATCGATCCGATTTCATCCGGAATTTCGACAACCCGTTTTTCAACAACTTCGTAGTTTCGAATAATGTTCAACTTGGCATGCGGAGCAATCAGGGCAATTTTGTCAATTTCATCGCCCTGAAAAAAACGATTGGCAATTTTGATGATTCCCTTTTTACCCAGCCGTTTGCTATCGAGATTGGTGCCAAAAGTCACCATGTTCGGGCTGTTTACGAGCCCAAGGATGTTGATGACGTCAAAAAGACGCTCGGCGGGTATGTGGTCGATCACCGTCCCATCCTTTATCGCGCTAACCTGTAATGCTTTGTCCATAATGTCCGGTTTAGATGAGTCCCATAATGTGAGAAATAATGGCCTGCCGGGTATACACTCCATTTTCGGCCTGTGTAAAGTAATAAGCCTG
>DAIMEA010000138.1:0-9287 GCA_036725585.1 Prolixibacteraceae bacterium
CCTTAAATTTATAATAAATGGTCGTATAGCGGTCTTCGCCGTATTTTGACGGTTTCTCCTGTCGGGGTACATCAATATCGAAATTAAAGCTCAGGTAGCCGGTATTCGTATTGATCAATTGACCCATTCCCCGGGTGCGGATGTCGTAACCCAGCACATAGGAATTGTGTTTCAGGCTGTATACATATTCGATGTATTTCTCTTCGCCGGCTTCCAGTTTCAGGGTAAGTTCTTCTGATTCGCCGGGTTGTTTTTCGTTGAAGCGCTCGCTCCCCTCCTTCCCGGCCGGTACAACGGGGCCGCTGACGGAAATTTTGGTTTCGGGGCGGGAAGGAAGAAAATAGAATTCTTCGGTTTGGATGTTTCTGTTTTGGGCAAAGAAACTGAGATTATGCACCGATTTTCCGCCCTCGATCAGGAACAGGGCTGTTGAGTCGTGCCGTTTGTAATTCTTCAGTTCGACGGAATAAACCTTCCCTCCTTTTGTTGACAGAACGACGCGCATCAAATTATTTTCGAGGGTTATGAACTGCTCTTCGCCCTTCGCAGCCACGTAAAAATCGCCATACAGGTTTTTCCGTTCCTGGTCGGCTTCTGCTTCGCGATCCCTCATTGAAGACGAATCGATTCTTTCCTCCAGAAGGGCAGCTTGTCGTTGTTGCTCTTCCATTTCGGCCTGGGCCTGGCGGTTAACCAGTTCAATCGAATCTTTATACCGTTTTGCCGCTTCGATTTTCTCTTTCGACGGTTTATTCAGGTAACTAAAAAGGATCAGCACCCCGAAAATAAGGACAAGTCCAATGGTTGTATTTCTATCCATTCAATAAAATTTCTGGCAATATTATAAAAAATGACAAAGAATTAGTGCCTTCTTCGCCCCAAACATTACAAAAGTCCGGCGTATTGTTTGCAGGCATTCACAAATCCGACAAAAAGAGGGCTCGGGTTCAGCACGGTGCTGCTGTATTCGGGATGGTACTGAACGCCTACAAACCAGGGGTGTTCGGTAATTTCAACAGCTTCTACCAGATTCGATTCGGGATTGATTCCGGTAGGAACCATTCCGGCTTTTATAAACAGGTCGAGATATTTGTCGTTGAATTCGTAGCGGTGCCGGTGTCGTTCATGGATCAATTCTGTCTGATAGGCATCGAATAAATGAGATCCCTTTTTGACCTGGCAGGCAAAAGCGCCCAGTCGCATGGTACCTCCCATGTTGGTAATGCCTTTTTGCTCTTCCATCAGGTCGATGACCGGATATTTCGTTACCTCGTTCATCTCGGTAGAGTCGGCGCCTTCCAGTCCCAGCACATTCCGGGCAAACTCGATCACGGCCATTTGCATGCCCAGACAAATTCCCAGGAAGGGAATCTTGTTTTCCCGGGCGTAGCGGGTTGCTTCCAGTTTTCCTCTGATTCCCCGGTGCCCGAACCCTGGTGCAACCAGGATCCCCTTTAATCCTTCGAGCATTTCACCGACGTTTCTCCGGCTGATCTCTTCCGAATGGATGAAGCGCAGCCGTACTTTGCACTCATTTTGTGCACCCGCGTGAATGAACGACTCTGTAATCGATTTGTAGGCATCCTGCAATTCGACGTATTTTCCCACCAGCCCGATTTCCACTTCCCCTTTCGGGTTGCGCAAACGGGTCAGGAAATTATTCCAGCCTTCAAGCATGGGTTCCTTTCCAACCGGCATTCCAAACTTTTTCAAAACGGTCAGATCCAGTTTCTCTTCCTTCATTTTAATGGGGACCTCATAAATGGTAGGGACATCGATCGATTGGACAACGGCATCTTCGGCCACATTGCAAAACAGGGCTACCTTTTTCTTTATGCCCCCATTCAGGGGATGCTCGGTTCGAAGAACAAGGATGTCGGGCTGAACCCCGTTTTCGAGCAAGGCCTTCACCGAATGCTGCGTGGGTTTGGTTTTCAATTCGCCCGAGGCATTCAGATACGGAACCAGTGTTAAGTGGATCACCATAGCCGATCGCCCCAGCTCCCATTTTAACTGACGAACCGATTCGATGTACGGTAGCGATTCAATATCGCCTACCGTTCCCCCGATCTCGGTGAGAACAAAATCAAATTTCTGCTTGTTTCCCAAATATTTGATATTCCTCTTAATTTCGTCGGTGATATGGGGAATGATTTGTACGGTTTTCCCGAGATAATCGCCTCTGCGTTCTTTGTTGATGACCGTTTGATAGATTCTCCCGGTAGTGACGTTATTGCCCTGCGATGTAGGAATATTCAAAAAACGTTCGTAATGCCCCAGGTCCAGATCGGTTTCGGCACCGTCTTCAGTAACATAACACTCCCCGTGTTCGTAGGGATTCAGCGTTCCCGGATCGACATTGATATACGGGTCAAGCTTCTGGATGGTAACTGAATAACCACGGGCCTGCAACAATTTGGCCAGCGATGCCGATAAAATACCCTTCCCCAGCGAGGAAGTAACACCGCCTGTAACAAAAATATACTTCGTTGACAAAATGCTTACTGTTTTTCGATTAATTTTTACAAAAGTACAAATAATACCGAAAAATCATAAAAAAGCGTCAAAATTAATCTTCACTTGCGTCCATTTCGTCGATAACCCGGATTTTTTCTTTCAGGTAGATAATCTGCTCTTCGTTTCGTTCAATTTTTCGTTCCACATCCTTGATCAGGGCTTCTGCATTTTTGGAGTCGGCAAAGAAACCAATATTATTCTTCAGGGTGATCAAATCGTTTTCGAGGTGCTTCAATTTCGTAATATACTTATCTCGTTCGTAGAACATTTTGTTCTGTCCCCTCGATGAACCCTTCCAATCGGTCATCTTATTTTTAAACCGCATGAGATTACGGTCTTTGTCTTCCACGCCCAGTTTATCGAACTGTACATTGATTGCTTCCCTGAATTTTTTTAGCACGTTATTTTTTTCGGCAATGGGTACATGGCCAATTTCGTTCCAACGGCGTTGAAAATCGCGCAAGGAATCGAAATCTTTTTCATCGTCGCCGGTACTGTCAAAACGAATAACTTCATCAATCAGCTCATTTTTCATTTTAAGGTTCTGTACCTGGCTTTCATCTTTCGAATTAAAGAACTCCGATTTTTGTTTGAAGAAATAGTCGCAGGCTGCCCGAAAGCGTTTCCACACGATATCGGACTGTTTTCGGGGCACCGGACCAATTTCCTTCCATTTTTTCTGGATCGCGATAAATTCATCGGTGGTCTTTTTCCAATCGGTGCTATCCTTTATTGCCTCTGCCTGAACACATAGATCAATCTTCAACTGAAGATTATTGCTTTGCACTTCTTTATGTTTCGAATAAAAATCCCGTTTCAGGTCAAAGAAACGATCGCAGACATCGCGAAAGCGTTCGTATACGGCGTTGTTGTCCTTCTTGGGTGCAAAACCAATGGTTCGCCAGTATTTCTGTAATTCGACCAGTTCCCTCGATTTGTCCTCCCATTCTTTGTGTGACTGAAGATTCATCGACAGGATTTCTTCGACCTTTTCGCACAACGCTGTTTTTGCATCCAGGTTTTTTTTCTGGGATTTTTTCCGATTTTCGAAAAAATCCTGATGTTTTTTGTTAATCAACGCAGTGGCTGCTTTGAACCGATCCCAGATCTCGTCCTTTTTATCTCGGGGTACAGGTCCGATTTCGCGCCAGAGGTCATGAAATTTCTGCAAGCTGTTAAAAGCCCGAATCACGGATGGTTCGAGGAGCAGCGCTTCCGCTTTTTCACAAAGGATTATTTTCTCTTCCATGTTTTTTTTCAGGTCGAGATCACGGAGCTCTTTGTTGATCTTAATATAATCGTAAAAATTTTCGACATGATGGTGATAATTCTCCCACAAATCCTTCATGTTGGCCTGGGGTACCAGACCAATTTCCCGCCATTGCTGTTGCAGTTCTCTGAATTCCTGAAAGGTTTTATTGATCGACTCCTTACGGTTGATCAGGTTTTTGATCTCCTCGATTATTTCATATTTTCGTTTCAGATTGTCATCCTTCTCGGCTTCCAGTTCTTTATTGAACTCGCCTTTCTTTTGCCGAACCTGTTGTAACAAAGCACGCATGTCCTGTTCGTAGGGATTGGCTTCCGGAGCAAAATCTTCCTCCATACCGCCCTCGTCGATGAACTGCTTCTTCAGTTCCTGCAGCTTTGCTTTATGTTTCTTGTAAAAGTGGATTTTAATGCTATCGATACGATCCAGAACAGAAAGAAAATCAGCATCTTCCAATAATTCCCGCAGAGCATTGATCAATTCAACCTCACTGTACGTCGAATAATCGACCGCGGATTCAGCCTTTATGGGCTTCGCTTCTGATTCTGCTTCTGCTTCCGCTTCTGATTCTGATTCTGATTCTGATTCTGATTCTGATTCTGATTCTGATTCTGCTTCTGCTTCCGCTTCCGCTTCTGCTTCTGCTTCTGCTTCCGCTTCTGCTTCCGCTTCCTTTTCTGCTTTTGCTACCTCTTCTACTTCATCATTTTCGTTTGTTGTTGCCTCCGGTAATTCCTCCTCTTTTCCCGGCAAAGTATCTTCAGAGGCCGTCTTCGGCAGATCCACAACTTCCGTTGCTTCAGGCACTTCCGTTACTTCCGCTTGATCTTCTGAAACAGGCACTTCGGAGGATGCTGTTTCAGATACGTCTTCCTTTATTTCTTCAGGGATCGTTTCGGTTTGCTGTGACGGTTCCTCTGTGCTGACTGAAGTATCGGAAACGGAATGGGTTGTTTCGGCTTCATCCGTCAAAACGGAAGCATTGTCTTGTGCTCCGACATCCTTTGTTGGTTCGTCGGCAGAAACAACAGAAAGGTCACTTCCTTTATCTACAGGCAAATCCATAGATTCTTCCTGCGGAGATAGTTCCGGGTTATCGGCTACCGGGCCGGCTTCAATAAGCCGATCCTTTGTTTCTCCCTCATCGGGCGTAGGTGTTTTTTCATTTTCAACCGAGGCTACTTCATTTTCCGCATCGGATTCTGGCTTCAGCCCGGTTTTTTCAGAAATTTCTTCTGAAACAATTTTCTCATCGAGAGCTTTTGAGTGCAATTTTTCGTTCGATTCCATCTGATCAGAGTTTTGAACCTAAAACCATAAATGTTTCGGGTTCCTATTTTTACAAAAACTACGAAAATAGATATTTAATGGGATTACTCAAATTTTTTTCCGTTTTTTCGAAGCAAAAGTACCTGAAAACAATTAAGGTTATTAAAAGATCAAGCCTTCGTTTTTTTTCATTCGAATTAAACTTTTAACATACTGAATATCTTTTAAATCGAAAGATCGCTCTTTTAACATAATATAACTTCGTGATCTTCGATTCGCCCGAATGGAATTTACATGTGGTTTATTCATGCGTGTTTGTGTTTTTCAGCAAACAAGTTCGTTTCATTTAAAACAATAAGATTCTCGAAAATCCGCGATTATACCTTATTTTTGCAAAAATCATTTTCTATGCGTATAGATCTGCTGACTCTTTTCCCGGAATTATTTGAAAGCCCTTTTCAACATTCCATAATAAAAAGGGCAATTGACAAGGGTTTATGCGAAGTTCACATCCACAACATCCGGGACTACTCGGCCGACAAACACCGGTCGGTCGATGATTATGCTTTTGGTGGCGGTGCCGGAATGGTTCTGATGATTCAGCCCATCGAATCATTGATTTTGACATTAAAATCGGAGCGGACCTACGACGAAATTATATATATGACCCCCGACGCCCCGGTTTTTCATCAGAAGGAGGCCAATAATCTATCGATGAAAGAGAACCTGATAATCCTGTGCGGTCACTATAAAGGCGTCGATCAACGGATTCGCGACCAGTACATTACCAAAGAAATATCCATCGGCGATTTTGTCCTTACCGGAGGCGAGCTGGCTGCAGCCCTTGTAGTCGATAGCATTGTCCGGCTATTACCGGGGGTTCTCTCCGATGAAACTTCCGCCCTCACCGATTCTTTTCAGGACGGTTTGCTGAGCCCGCCCGTTTATACCCGTCCGGCTCGGTACAAAGGATGGAACGTACCAGAGATCCTTCTTTCCGGAAATGAGAAACAAATTAACGAATGGCGGGAACGTATGTCGATGGAAAGAACCCGAAAAATCAGGCCCGACCTGCTGGAAGAATAATTTTTTTAAAAAGTTTGAACATTTTCACAATCCTCTTGTTTTTTTTTTGAAGTTCGTTTCTAGATTCTTCAGAACAGCTTCAAATCAGACATTATTTTAGTTCATAAGGTTTGGTTTTGTTAGTTTGGTTAAGGTTAACCGCGGGGTGGTTCCCGCGGTTTTTTTTGGATAATCCATTATCTTTACCGGGCTGCGGGGAAGGGACAACCTCTTCACCGGAGAAAACTAAATCCGACAACGAAACAATGGTCCAACAAAAAACAATTTATTTACCACATTTTCGCAGGGGGTTTCATCTGATTACCCCGATTATTGAGAAGGAACTGGGCGACTTGCCTGCCACGGGGCTGGTACATCTCTTTTTACAACACACATCGGCAGCCCTCTCCTTGAACGAAAATGCCGATCCTGACGTACGCAACGATCTGGAAAACTTTATCAACAAATTAATCCCCGAAAACCATCCGGGATATACCCATACATTGGAAGGTCCCGAGGACATGCCCGCCCACATCAAATCGTCTGTTATCGGGGCAGAACTCACCTTGCCCATTAGTAATTACCGGATAAACCTGGGCACATGGCAGGGAATCTACCTTTGCGAATTTCGCAATCGTGGAGGAATCCGAAAGATGATTGCCACCATCCTCAGCTAATATTTTTCACCGAAACTGACCGCTATCATTGAATAAAACGAAGGATTAAAGGATTTTTGATCACTCATTCATTAAACAATCATGACACAAAAACTTTTAATGGGCAACGAGGCCATCGGACTGGGCGCCATCGATGCGGGTATATCCGGGGTTTATGCCTATCCCGGAACACCGTCGACCGAGATCACCGAATTCATTCAGGAACATCCGCTGGCAAAGGAGCGAAACATCCATCGGAGGTGGTGTACCAACGAAAAAACAGCTTACGAGGGAGCCCTGGGCATGTCGTATGCCGGGAAAAGAGCCCTCGTTTGCATGAAACATGTCGGGCTGAACGTGGCTGCCGACGCCTTTATCAACTCCACGTTTACCGGGGTGAACGGAGGATTGGTTCTGGTGGTTGCCGACGACCCCTCGATGCATTCATCGCAGAATGAACAGGATACGCGATTTTACGGTAGCTTTGCCATGATCCCGATACTGGAACCATCGAACCAGCAGGAAGCCTACGATATGATGCGCAACGCGTTCGAATTGTCGGAGGCCATTCATTACCCGGTGCTGTTCCGGATCACCACCCGACTGGCCCACTCCCGGTCGGGAGTAGTGCAAAAACTTTCTCCGGCAGAGGAAAAGAATCTGTCCTTTCCCCCCGATCTGCGTCAGTTTGTTTTGCTACCCGCAATTGCGCGACAACGATATAAGCTCCTTCTGAATCAGCAGGATGATTTTCTTCAACGTTCGGAACAATCGCCCTACAACCAGTATTTTCCCGGGAAAGACCCGTCGCTGGGGATCATCTGTTGCGGAATTGCCCTAAACTATCTGCTCGAAAACTATCCCGACAATACCTGCCCCTACGCCCTGATTAAAATTGGACAGTATCCGGTACCCCGAACATTGATCCGGCGTTTGGAAAAAGAATGCGATGAATTGCTGGTTTTGGAAGAAGGATATCCCCTGCTTGAAGAAATGCTGACCGACTTTTTCGGAAAAGGGAAAAGGATCAGGGGACGACTTGACGGAACGCTGCCCCGTGCAGGGGAACTATCGCCCGACCGGGTAGCCCAGGCCCTGCAACGGAAGTACAAAGCAGGACCGGATGTTCCGGGGGTTGTTGTAAACCGTCCGCCTTCGCTGTGCGCAGGCTGCGGCCATCAGGATCTTTTCAGGGCATTGAACGAAGCCCTTGAGCCCTGGGGCGACGGGCATGTTTTCTCCGACATTGGCTGCTATACCCTCGGAGCGCTGCCTCCCTACCGCTCCATCAATTCCTGTGTCGATATGGGCGCCTCGGTAACCATGGCCAAAGGTGCAGCCGATGCCGGGCTCTTCCCTTCCCTCGCTGTGGTAGGTGATTCCACCTTTACCCACTCGGGCATGACCGGACTGCTCGATGCGGTGAACGACGACGCCAATGTGGTGATTATCATTTCTGATAATCAGTCAGTTTCGATGACCGGGGGACAGGATTCCTCGGCAACCGGCCATCTGGAGGCAATCTGCCGCGGACTGGGCGTTCACCCCGATCACATAAGAACCCTTGTTCCGCATAAAAAAAACCATGAGGAAATGGTCCGCATCATTCGTGAAGAAATCCATTATCCGGGCGTTTCGGTTATTATTCCTACACGGGAATGCCTTCAACGTTCCGCCCGGTTAATGAGGGCCGAACGCTCCGTAACAAAAAACAATTGCACATCAACAAAAAAACCGAATCCATGAAAACCAATATAATTCTGGCCGGCGTAGGCGGACAGGGTATCCTGTCGATTGCGGCCGTACTGGGAGCCGCCGCCCTAAAAAACAAGTATTATCTGAAACAGGCCGAAACACACGGGATGAGCCAAAGGGGCGGCGCTGTCGTTTCGCATTTGCGCATTTCCGATCAACCCATCCACTCCGATCTGATCCCCCTGGGAAAGGCGGACATTATCTTGTCGGTCGAACCCATGGAATCGCTTCGTTATTTGCCGTTTCTGAAACCTTCCGGTTACCTGGTCACCAATTCTGTCCCCTTTGCCAATATTCCCGATTATCCCGAAATGGATGGGCTCCTGGGCGAAATTTCCCGGGTGAAAAAACACATCCTGATCAATTCGGATGAAATGGCCCGGGAAATAGGAAACGCAAAAGCTTCCAATATGATCATGCTCGGCGCTGCCTCCTGTTTTATCGAAATCCCCTTTGAAAAAATCGAGGAAGGAATCAACGAAATATTTCGTTCGAAGGGAAAAGATCTTGTTGACCTGAATATCCGGGCGCTCCGGAATGGAAGGGTTCAAGCCCAACATAAATGCCAAACCTGATCGAATACCCATCCATTTTTTATTACAATGATTCATACGGAGCCGATTGGGTTCCTGAAAAATTTCTTAACTTTCGCTTCCCTGTATGCAAGGGGGTAGAAAGGAGAAAATGCGAAGAAAAAGTGTCAGCACCGTCATTGGTCTTTCCTTGATTTTTTTTCAGGCCTGAGACCTGGACGA
>DAIMEA010000139.1:0-9276 GCA_036725585.1 Prolixibacteraceae bacterium
AAGGGATTTCACCTTGTTCTGCTCCAGGAACCCCGGCATAAATGCCGAGGCAAAGGATATCCGCCAGAGCTTCCTATCCTTGTCATTTTCAAATTGTGCCCTTTTTTAAAGGGTGGGGTCTCGGAATGACACCTCTTAAAAACTGTCTTTTCGCATTATGCTCAAAAAAGACCGCAATATTGTTTCGAATCACTCAGGGGCAAAGGGACGTATTCTCAAAATAGTCCACAATTTCTTCGAGTGTCCGTAGCACGGGCGCTCCGTTTTGGATCAGTCGGCCGTATGCCTGGTGTCCGTTCCCGATGAGCAAACAGCGACAGCCGATGGCGTCGGCCACTTCACGGTCGTGCAGGGTATCGCCAATCAGGCAGACACAGGAAGGGTCGAGGTTGCTTTTTTTCAACAATGAAAGACCGATTTCGCTTTTTGAATGGGCAAAGATATTATCGAGTCCGGCAATATCGTCGAAAAAATCGCGGAGATGAAAATGCGCGATAGCCGTTTCCAGGTTTTTCATTTCGGAGGCCGACAGCAGAAGCTGTTGGTAGTTTTTCTTGCGGAAATAGGTGAGGGCTGCGATGGCCCCGCTGTGGAGCCTGCTCTCCGGGAGCCGGGCATGATATCGTTCGATGTATCGTTGGGCGGGTATTTCAAAAGGTTCTTTACGGAAATCGAACCCGATGGACTGGTAATATTTTATAACGGGAAAGTCGAAAACCTGCAGGTACTCTTCACGACTCAGCGTCGGCAGGTTCCGTTCCTGCAGCAATTCATTGATCGATGCCACACAAATATCGGTATCGTTTAACAGGGTTCCGTTCCAATCCCATAAAATGGTGCGAATTCCCTTCATTCCGGAAAGTTTTTCTCAAAATTGATGACCGGATTGGCATACATCTGCAGGTACATCGGTATCGATTCTTCCCGGTCGAAGGGGATGCTTGCGGTTTCCAAATCCATTCGTGCCCAGAAGGCTTCTTTGTCTTCGGGGGCATAGTAACCCTTGTACCGTTCTTCGTTCCGCAGCAGGTCACTGGCGATGTAATTCGAAGGCCACCGTTTGTAGTTGTAGTAGATTCGTTTGTCGATGTATTCGACGACCGACTGGATGGCTTCGTTGGCTTTCTTCCCGTGAACAAGCTCCACCAGTTTGAAATTCAAGGGATTTCCAAAGCCGAAATGAACCCGTCCCTTGGGCATCATAAAGCCGCCGGCCATACTTTTCAGGTCGTCCTCCTGGGTTTTCAAAAAACCGGGATTGTGTTTCCGGTTCAACAGTTCGGCCACTTTGGAGATGCCGCAGGGTTCAATTTCGTACGATATGGCCATGGGGACGATATTGAGTTCGAAAAAACCTTCGAGCAGACTGCCGTCGTTGCTCATGTTCAACATCTTGATCAGGGCAGCCTGGGTCAGGTCGTTCCCGTCCTTGGTCCTTCCTTCCCGCTGGGCAATCCAAACTGATTCCCCTTTCCGGGTCAGGGTATGACGGATGTAGGCCGATAATTGGTTCGAAGCGGCCAGTTGTTCCCGAATTCCCAGGTTACGTTTCACGATGAAGGACCGGTTGATGCGCACCAGTTTTTCTATCCAATCGTAAATTAATAAATTATCGCCGATGGCAATTTCGGTTTTTCGAAAACCGTTCCGGTGCATGACAACATTAAGGAACGCCGAATCGAGAATGATGTCGCGATGGTTCGAAACAAACAGGTAATTATCTTCGGGATGGAAATGGTTCATGGTACTGAACGTAATCCCCCCGGTGCTCATCGTTTCAATTCGTTCGAGCAAGGGATAGATCACGGAGTTCTGAAACTGATCGATGCTTTCCAATGCGGGTAGCATCCGGAGCACCTGTTCGCTTTCTTTTCCGTAAAGCATTTCTGCTACTTTTCGGAAGACCGGATCGGCAATCAACGATCGCATTTGGTTGTGCATTTCGTCGTCGGTATAAGGCCGGATATCATCGAAACGTTCCATACATTGATTCATGTGGCGCAAAGGTAATGAAAAGGTGCAAAGAATCATGGGATTTCCTTAGAAGCGGTAGCGCAGATAGACTTTAACATCGGATTTGTGTGCCCCTTCGATTGTCGAATAGCCTGTTCCTACGCTTGTCTGATCGAAATACCGGCTTTGTGCTATTTTGATCCATAGAGAAAGTTTTTGGGAAAGACTTAGTTTGATATTCAGATAAAATCTCAGTCCATTCCGGTAAAACGACGGAATGGAAAATCCAAAAGGTACATCGTTTTCATAGGTGTAGATCCGTGCATCGTAATTGCCGGCGTTAAACCAGGCAATCCGCCCGTTGCAGCTGATCCATCCCGAAGGCGAATTGTAACCCAGGTTGATCAGCAAAAGCCATCCCGTGTTCATTGAATCACCCTTTATGCTGCTGCTGCCTTCGGCCCGGAACCGGATTTTCAGGTTCTTTCCGATCGGGTGGTCGATGTTGAACCGTGCCCGGGAGGTGATTTGGCGTATATCGTTTCGGATGATTTCTCCCGAAGGGCCGATACCATTGCTTTCTTCTCTTTTCAGGCGTACATAAAGGGTTGTTTCCCGCTGGGGCTGGAACGTGCCCTGGATGGAAAAATCGGACCCCGTAACCGGCAACAGGCTCCCATATCGCAGGAAGGGCGAACGGTACACATCGTAATAGGCCGAAAGATGGATTCCGGCCCAGGGATGGACAATGATCCCGGTATACAGCCCTTCTTCGTTTTTCACTCCGCTCCACTCGGCAAAGGGATTGCCCGAAAGCGTATGGAAATTTTTCGCGTAATTCCGGTAGAGAAAATGAAGACGAGTCCGGCTTGAAGGGAATATTTCGCTGCCCAGTAACAGTGCGCCTCCTCCCGAACGGCTAATGGCCCCTTCGCCGAACAGGGTGAAACGGTTAAAACGGACTGTACAATCGGCGCTGATGTTGAAATTTTCTTCTCCCCGGAAATAGAAGGAAGCATAAATTTTGTCTTCCGGAATGAGCGGGCAATTCAGCCAGGTATATCCTCCGCCCATCCCCGCTGAGAAATAGAGTCGGGAATACGACGCATGGATCCCCAGGGTTTGGACAAGCAGGGCATCTTCGCCGGTAATTTCATTCCGGGTTCGGTGTAAACCCGATGTTCGTAGCGACGTGACAACTGTGGGTAATCCGTCTTCATCGGTTTCGCTGACAGTCGCATCGCTTTGTTGACAGGAATAAAATGCGGCAATTTTTATCCGGTTGAAAGCCACTTCTGTTGCGATCCCCCGGAGTATTCCGTTTTCCCCTGAATAGAGTGAAGGCCGGATTCCCTGGCCCGTATGTCGAATATTGGGAAGTTCGACCGATTTGCGAAGGCCGTAACCCGAACCGAAAACCAGTCCTTGTCCTGTTTTGATCCGGAAATCACCCACGATGAGTTTTCGAAGCGCCTTTGTTCCGTTCAGAGAAGCAAAACCCGAATAATGATCGAAACCCTGGGGATTGTTCCCGTCGAAAAAGCCTTCGCCGGGATCGTTTTCGGCCAGCAAACCCCAGCTCCATTGTTTTCCTTTTTCGCCCCTGTATTTCAGATAAAGACGGGGTTCGATTCCTTCAAAAACAGGCGCTTTGTTGTTTTCTGCCTTAAAGCCTTCCGCTTTTTCAAAGGTATATGCCGAGCCCAGGTTGATTTGATGCCGGACATAATCCCGACCGTTGTTTTCCTGTTTGGGTTCTACCCTGACAAACCGGGCCAGCAGTCCGAGGGTTTCGGAATCGAATCCTTCGAGGGTGCTTAATTCGTAAATTGAAAAAATCTGACCCATTTGGGTGCGGTATGCGATCAGCCGATCCTTCTGTCCCTCGTCCAGAAACGGGAGCGCATCCAGGCCGTCGCGGGCAACGGTGTTCAGATCGACTGTTTCATGGATCTGCTGTTCGATTTCTTCAAATACGCTTTCCAATTCATCTTCCGATTCGTATTCGCTGCTTTCGGCGATTTTCTCCAGTACATCTTCCCCGGGAAAGAATTCTGTATCCTGAGCCAGGAGTGCCGGACTGTTTCCTGTCAGGATCAGGGTGACAATCAGAATATTTCTTTTCATCGGATTGGAGCGCATAGGGTGATGAACGAACGGTATCCCAGGCGTTGGTGAAATTGAAGGGCAAAGTCAATTTCGACGATGGAAAGGGAAAATCCAAAGCCTGCGAAAAGAGCCGATGGGTGGCTGTTTATCCCCCAGCGGAAAAAGAGGCTGTCGAGGGCTTCCCACTCGAGGCCTACCTTTCCGTTAAATGAAGGGTTTTGTGCGAATTCGGCTTCCGCTGTAGCCAGCAAGCCCTTTTGGATGGTCCATGCAACGCCTCCCCGCAGCGACCAGGGAATCCTTTCGTTGTACTGCAGGGTGCGGATGGGCAACGACCAGGGGTTACCGGCGGATAAACCCACCCGGAGGGCAGGGGAGCATTGCCAAAGCAAGCCCGCACTGAAGCCTGCCGACGAAAGCATGCAGTTTTCTTCCGGAAGGACATGTCCATAATAGTGGAACTGCAAAGCAACCGAAAAAGCGGGCAAAATCGTTTTGGCATAGGTCAGGGAAGCATGGGTCTCGAGCCAGGAGGCAGGCCCGAACGTGGATGCATGCAGGGCGAAAACCCCGCTCCCGGAAGGCAGGATGATGGCCAATGCTGGTTGCGATAAGGCAGGGAGACGAAACCAGGTAGCATAGTCGGCAAGAAGGGTTCGCTCTTCCACCTGGGCAATCCCCGCCGGATTATGGAAAAGCGCCGAGGCATCGTACCTGCCTGTTACAGCGTTACCCATTCCGGCAGCTCGGGCCCCAGACGGAAATACATTGCTCCGCGCCAGGCCGGTCAAGACAACGGTAAAGTACAGGAAAAACGTTACGAATACTTTCAACATTTTAGCCGGGGTTTTGCAGCAAAAATCGATTGAAAGATACAAAAAAAATCAGTTGCCGGAAAGGAAAAAATCGTTTCGGTTAGTTCGTTTTGAATGTAAAGGTAACAGACGATAGTTCTTCGTTGGCTTTAACAATTTTCGTTTTCAAATCCACTTTGAATTGAACCAATTTCTCCGCAATTTTTTCGTCACCTGCAGCCAAAATTTGAGCGGCCAGGATTCCGGCATTTTGAGCTCCGTTAATCCCGACAGTGGCCACAGGTATTCCCGGGGGCATCTGGACAATGGCCAGCAGGGCATCGAGTCCATCAAGGCTGGCGTTAATTGGAACGCCAATTACCGGCAGGGTGGTCATGGAGGCGATAACCCCGCAAAGATGTGCGGCCATGCCGGCTGCGGCAATAATCACTTTTATGCCGCGCTCCTTTGCTCCTTTGGCAAATTTTTCCACTTCATCGGGCGTGCGATGGGCCGAAAGGGCATTCATTTCGAACGGGATTTCAAACGAATCAAGGATTTCGGCAGCTTTACCCATAACCGGCAAATCGCTGGTGCTGCCCATGATAATGCTCACGAGTGGTTTCATGTATTTTCAATTTTTGTCCTCGGGCAATTTACCAAATTTTTACTTTTCTTTCACAATCCCGTTTTTTCGTTTTAAATTGTAGGCATCTTCATTTTTTATGAACTTATTTGTGCGCCTAAAACCGATACACGTATGGACAGGGTGAAATTGCTCGATAAAGAATTTAAACGGTATATACCGTATGTTAAAGTAAAAGAAGCGGTTAAGCGAGTTGCCCGGGAAATAAGCCAAGACCATGCCGATGATGATGTGCTCTTTATCTGCATCCTGAACGGTTCGTTTATGTTCACTTCCGAATTATTGAAGGAAGTGAAACTCGACCAGCCGGAAGTAACCTTTCTGAAACTTTCGTCCTACGAGGGGACCGACACCACCGGACAGGTAAAAAAACTGATCGGTTTGAATGAGCCGATTGAGGGAAGAACACTGGTGATCGTGGAAGACATTGTCGATACCGGATTGACCATTGTCGAAGTAATGAATCTGTTGAAAGAGCACAAACCCAAAGCAGTTAAAATTGCCACCCTGTTGTTGAAACCCGGAAAATTTCACAACAAAATTCCGATCGACTATGTCGGAATCGAAATTGATAATGAGTTTATCGTCGGTTTCGGACTCGACTATAAACAGAAAGGACGAAATTTAAAGGATATCTATAAGGTGGTGGAGGCGGAAGGCTGAGAACAGAGAGATGGCAACAACAATAAAGCGGGTCCTTCCACGATTAGACGCATGTTGGAAGGGATGCAGAAGAGTAAGACCTTAACCATATACGTTCGAAGATGTTAAACATTGTTTTATTTGGACCTCCGGGCGCCGGGAAAGGAACCCAGGCCGAATTTTTGATTCAGAAGTATCAACTCATACACCTCTCCACGGGTGATTTACTACGTAGCCAGATCGCAGCCCAAACCGAACTGGGTTTGAGGGCAAAGGCGTTGATGGATAAAGGAGAACTTGTGCCCGATGCTGTAGTGACGGGTATGATCCGGTCCAAAATCAAGGACCATCCCGGTGCCCCGGGTTTTATTTTCGACGGCTTCCCCCGCACGGTTGCCCAGGCCGAAGCGCTCGACCTTTTGTTGCACGAACTGGGCTGCCCCGTTTCGGGTATGCTGGCCCTGGTAGTTGACAAACAAGAGTTGATCGACCGCTTGCTCGAACGAGGAAAACTTTCGGGGCGGAACGACGATCAGGATGTTTCCATCATCGAAAACAGGATCCAGGTATATCATCAGAAAACAGCTCCGCTGATGGAGTACTACCGGGCTCAGGGTAAGTTCCACCCCATTGCCGGAGTGGGTTCGATTGAGGCGATTGCCCTTCGGATTGAGACGGTGATCAAGCAATGGTGACTTATTATTCGAACCGGGAACTGTGTTCGTAGATTTCCTTCAACATTCAAGGATATAGCCTACTTTGGGCACGTTGTTGATCCGGATTGCCGGATCGGAGCGAAGATATTTTCTGAGCTTGGCGATAAACACGTCGAGGCTGCGTCCGTTAAAATAGTCGTTGTCGCCCCAGATGGAAAAGAGGATGGTGTCGCGTGTGACAATTTCGTTGGGCGAAAGGCACAAAATGCGTAAGACCTCGCTTTCCTTTTTTGTGAGCCTGCGTACCACACCGTTGACTGTAAGTTCTTGGTTTTTATAGTCGAAGAGTGTTTGGCTAATGGAAAACTGATGGCCTGTCATTTTCTTTTCGGGTTCGATCTGGTAACGGTTCATGATGGCGTTGATCCGGCATAGCAGTTCATCTTCATCGAACGGTTTGGTAATGTAATCATCGGCGCCCAAATCAAACCCTTTGATTTTGTCGGGTTTCATCGAGCGGGCAGTAAGAAAAATGACCGGGATTGTTTTGTTTTCTGCCCGGATGCGCTGGGCCAGCGAGAATCCGTCCATCCCCGGGAGCATCACATCAAAAATGCAAAAATCAAATTCCCCGGCCTTGTAGCCGTTTAGCCCCGATTCGCCGTCGCGGTATAATTTCACATCAAAGCCGTTCGATTCAAGAAAATCGACCAGCAGAAAGCCCAGGCTGGTATCGTCTTCAACCAGGAGGATTTTGATTCGTTTCATGGTGCAAAGGTAAGGCAATTATGAAAACAGAGCCTCCGCTTCGCGAAGAAGTAACCCATATTTTCCCCTTGTACCGTTCAACAAGCTTTTTTACATAGGTCAATCCCAGGCCAAATCCTTTCACGTTATGAATGTCTCCGGTCGATACCCGGTAGTATTTTTCAAAAATACGGTTGCGATCTTTCTTCTCTATGCCGATCCCGTTGTCCGACACGGATAATTCCAAAAAGTTACCAACGTTTCGGGTTGCAATTTCTATGTGGGGTTTTCCCCGTGTGTATTTGATAGCATTGTCGATCAGGTTGCTTATAATCAAGCGAAGATGATCGGGCGATATCGTCAGTGTATGCTCTTTTGCATTCATTTTTAGGTCGATCGATCCGGCCGATTCTTCCAGCCGGGTCGAAAACTCGTGGGCCAGCGGGCCGATAATCCGGTGTACATCGCAGACTTCGATTTTTTCTGTTTGATTGTCCGGACAGGCAACGTTTAAGATTTTACCGACATTTTTCTCCATTTTTTCGTTCTCGGTCAGAATGACCGAAAGGTAGTCCGAGACCTTTTCATCGTCGGTTTTCCTTTTTTTAATCAGGTTGGCGGCTAGCCGGACATTGGCTATGGGTGTCTGAAATTCGTGGACCATATTATTGATGAAGTCGGACGTTTGCCGGGCGGTTTGTTGCTCGCGCCGGTACATCGAAAAAGTAACGACGAAGGAAATCATTACAAAAAGAACGGAAAGAATCGCCAACAGAAAGGCTCCCTTCATCTGGGCAAAAATAAACTGGTTTCGTCCGGGAAATTCAAGCCGGATCTGGATGCCGTCCTTTTCGAGCAGGCCGTTCAGGGTCTTCAGGTAACATCGGTTCGAAAAAAGTCCGCTCCGGCTCCCGGTTGCTGTCGAGTCCGTTATTTCAAAAGTGTAGGCCAAATCGATATCGTAGTGCTTCAACCGGGTGTGAAGAATACTGTCGATTTCTTTAATTTTATTTTGGATAATCGTCTCTTTGCAAGGTTTCCCACACAGGTAATTCTGCATATCGGCACACGTCGAAGCCGTATTCCCAATCGCTTCCCGTGCTTCGTTCAGGGCTTTGTTCACTTCCCTGTTGAAATTCTTTTCCTCGATGCGGGCTGCTTTCAGCAACATATCGACCTGTACAGCCAAAAGAACGATCAAGGCTAAAAAAGTGAACAGAGCCAGAATATAATGCCTGTTTCTTTGTTTCATAACCCAAAAGTAGAAAAAAGGAAGCATCGTTTTTCTTGCATTAACATCGTATTAACATGAAATAACATCGGGATAACAAAATAAAGACAAAAGCATCTTAATTTTGTGGTATGAAAAATAGTATCAATAACCTTTAAAAATAGTGTGTATGAAAAAGCAACTTATTTTATCGTTTGTCCTTGTATTCACTCTTGCTCTTGCCGCTCCGGCCATCAGTTATGCCCTTGATAACGATGCATCGGTGGTAATGGTGGATAATAAGGAAAAGAAGGACGAGAAAAAAGCAGAAGCCAAATCAAGCAATTGTGCCGATGCCCCCAAGTCGACCGAAGCAAAGAATTGCGGAGAGGCAGCCCAGGCAAAATGTGGCGATGCCGCTAAAGCCGAAGCAAAACCTTGTACCGAACAGAAAAAAGCTTGTGGCGAAACCAAAAAGGAAAAAGAGTAGCCCGAAAGGCGAAACTTCCGTGATATTGT
>DAIMEA010000140.1:0-9182 GCA_036725585.1 Prolixibacteraceae bacterium
CAAGACCTGGACCGGGATCGTCCCCGGATAAAAGGGTGGGTAATGAAGGCGCAAACAACCGCCTGGAACCACCGTCTGGCTTATGAAGTGAATTGGGATAGCAAGGCCGTGGCCGAACGAAAAGCAGCCCAGAAAAAGGCCCGGGTTTATTCAGCCCGTTCGGCCAGCGGAACCTCCCTGTGGGATGAACCGACTCCCGTTGCTTCCCGAATGATCGGGGAGGTCGACCGGTTCCCGGTTTTGGATGTTTTTGACGGGGTTTCAAAAGTGGGTGTTATCGGTGATCTCCGTTCACAGAATGGCAAAACGCTCTCCAGTCAGGAATTTGCACACATAAAGCACGTGATCGATTCCATGTCGGTTTCGCTCCGGAATGTGAACATTATCTTTGTAATCGATGCAACCAGCAGTATGGTACCCTATTCGGCAGCCATTCAGAATGCCCTGAAAGAAACCATGCGAACCCTGCTCAGGGGGCAGAACAACTATCGTTTTGGCGCTGTTTTGTACCGCGATGCACAGGAAGGGAATTCAAACGCAGTTCATTATACCCGGGACCTTACTTCCAACATCAACTATTTGAACGACTTTCTTCGAAAGAATATGTCGCCAACGTATAACCGGTGCAATACCGACAACGAAGAATGTGTTTATTACGGGATAAAAAAAGCAATCGAGCGCTTCGATCCCCCGGCCGGAGAATCGAATTTCCTGATCGTGATTGGCGACGCCGGAAACCACAACCGGACAAACTATACGGATTGCAATGGAAAAACAGAGAGTGATTTTTCGGCAGTCAGTCATTCCGACCTAGTTAATCTGCTCGTCCGTAAAAACATAAACCTGTTTGGTCTTCAAGTGCACCATCAGGTTGCCACCGATTTGAAACCTGCATACGACGCGTTTCGCAGCCAACTCGAAAAATTGATGTTTGAGGTTGCCCTTCGCCGAATTTCCAACGGAACCCTTTCCGAAGCCAGTGTTTTGAAACAACAGGGGAAAAGCATCGTCGAAATCAGCGAAGACCTGGGAATTCCCGGGTACCTCAAGTATGCCCCCGATGGAGGCAGTATGCACACTACCGTACTAACGAAGGAAATCACCAATGAACTGAACATTATCGACAGCAAGATAAACCGGCAACTGGAAAGCATTTCCCTGTATCTGAACGGAAAACTCAACGGAGTGAATGCAAAACAAATCAATAGTTTTATCGAAGACCTTGAAGCGAACAACATTTCCCGCGATAAACTGGATATTGTGTTCCAAAAGAGCGGTCAACTCTACAGTACAGGCTATGTCCGTCGCTATGAATCGGGTCTGAAAAATCCTGTTTATCAGGATGTACTGTTTATGTCGCAGGAAGATCTTTTATCGATCAAACGCTCCCTCGAACGTCTTATCCCAACCGATGAAATGTCGCTTTCGCCGAACGAATCCCGGGCCTTTATCGTATATGGCTGGGGGGAAATACTGGTCGATATTCTGGGTTATTTCCCTGAGGATAATAACGAAGCCATCGATACCCTGAGCCTTTATACCCTGTCGGCAATTCTGACAGGCTGGGGCGGAAAAGAGAAATACAAGAATATCCGATTGTTGGATGTAGCCAAACCCGATCGTTTTCCTGATGTCATGCTCTATGAATACCTGATCGACTGGTGTGTCACAAAGGGCCATATCCAGAGCATATATGAGGGACAAAACCTGTTGACCGGTGATTTTTTTGAAGACCATCAGTGGACCATTTTCTATGAGTATATATTCCGGTTAACCGAGGGTGCGGTGAGTGAAGATCCTACACTCAGCAAAAAATTTACCGATTACTTCAAAAAATACAACAACGAATACAACCATTATAAAGCTACTTTCCGGATCCCGATGGGCACCGGTAACGGCTTGAAGCATTATTGGGTCGATTCGAGGATTTTTCCGCACAGTGTCAAAGAATTTGGTGAAACCGACGTGATGGACGTATTGTATAAAGAATATAAGAAATAAAGCGAATGTCGGATCATTCAACAACGGAACGGAACGTGGAAAGGGGAGAAGCGCTGTTTTACATCGAAAAACTTTCCTGTGCCTATATCAGCAACCAGCCCGTACTCGAGGCGCAGGATATTCTTATTCCCAAAAGAAAAATTACCGTCCTCCTGGGGCCTTCGGGATCCGGAAAGAGTACTCTGCTTGAAACCCTGGGGCTTATGTCGAAAACCGTCGATAAGGAGAGCTCATCCATTTTCTTTTTCCCAACCGATACCGAAGCATACAATCTTGCCGACATCTGGGCCGACAATCAGGAAGCCGAACGTTACCGGATCCGGATGCTTTATTATAGCTTTATATTCCAGAGTACCAACCTGATGCCTAATTTTTCCGCCCTCGAAAATGTAGGTTTGACAGAGTTGATCCAAAATAAATCCGAATCGGAAGCCTATTTTAACGCCATCGAATCGCTGGTAAAAAACCTGAGCGTAACCAGCCTTTCGTACGAAAAGAAACCCTTCGAGTTTTCAGGAGGAGAACGGCAGCGGCTTGCTTTTGCACGAGCCATTAATCCCGAATTCACCGTGTTGTTTGGCGATGAACCCACCGGTAATCTCGACCATTTCAACTCGGTGAAACTGATGCATTTCATCCGGAACTTTATTACCCGGCAACGCGAAAATGCCAGCGCCATAATTGTTTCCCACAATATTCCTTTAACCCTCGACTTTGCCGACCGGATCATTGTTTTAACCAAAAGGGAAAATGGGATTTCTACCATCGATCCCCACTTTGTGTACGATCGAGATGTGATTCGGTGGAATGAATCCCGAAGGCTCCAGTTGAAAATCCAAAATGAAATTGAATTACTGCTCAATTCCGATACCGAAAGTTATGGGCGGATTTTGATGCACCTTTCGGACAATAACGTTCCGGAAGATTTTTTTAACGAGATTAAGGAAAGTATGATCAATCAGCAGATTATGCTTGCAAATGATCCCAATCTTTCCAGTGAACAAAAAAATGAATACCAGAAATGGCTCAATACCCGGTTCGAAGAAAAAGAATTGCTTCAGCCTGCCGTTAAGGAATACATCCGGCAATTTTCACACGGCGAAATTAAAAAGGCCGACATAAAAATCAACGATGTCATAAAAACCATACAGGACCTGAAATTCAAAACTGCAGTAGAGGGACATCGAGACCGGAAGGATGACCATACAGGAGGAATAGAAGATCAGGAACTGAAAGGGGAACGATCGTTGGTCGGAAGTATCCTGGGATTTTTCCCTGGCTGCTTCTTTCCATGCCTCCACTAATCAGTCTGTTTTTTGAAAAAACCAGCGATTTTTTCCATGCTCATTTCACCCGGATTCGAAAGCGGACGCTGAAAACAAATGGAGCCGATGAGGGAGATTCCTTTTCTTTCTTTTCTTTCTTTTTTAAAGATATCATTCCCAAAGTTTTTTACCGGCTTTGTGTGGCATGGGATTGGGTGAATGTGCGCTATAAGCTTTTTGCCAAATTTACCCTGAAGCAAAGCTGGATCCCATTCAATGCCATCCCCCACGATTTTAAGCACCTGTTTTACAGGAACGAGACGAAAGAATTGCTCGGGAAGAAGAACAAACATTTCTGGCTGATTGTGGTCATCCTCTTCTTTACCTTTCTGGCCATCGGTTTCTCGAGCGGGAGCATGAAGTATCTCAAGGACAAGATGGAGGATCCCTTTGTTCGTTCCATCAGCGCCCCGATACCCGGTAACAACCGGACAATTGACCGGACGATCGCACGCTACAATTCCGACTCACTGAAAAATTATTACCGCTACGATACCATTATTGCCTACAACAAATGGCTGGCCCATTTCCAGGGAAACCTTCCCGAAAGCCCGAACCGTGGTATCGAAGGACGTTCCATCCCGTTTAATGACCCCCTGGTGGCTACCATACTTGATCCGGATATCAACCGATCGGTTGGCGAGCCCTTTCTGAACGAAAATGATATTTCGATCGTGGTCACGCGTAATTTTCTCGAACGCCTCGAATGCTCCAAAGATCCGGCCTTTGTGTATAAAAAACTGACCAATAATCGCCTGTTGCCCGTTCCCATTCGTGCTGTGGTTGATAAATTACCGGGTGAGCGAATCGATTTCCTTGCCACACAATATTTCTACGATAACTGGGACGCTCTTGGCGATCGGTTTCTATATAAGGACAACAAGAAATTGTATGCGCTGGCAGTGATCGATACTACACAATCCGAACGTTTCCGGGAGGCATGCGAACAGTTCTTCAACCGGTATTACGATGAGGGCGGGTATCTGTATGTGAATATGATCGATGTGTATCCCCACCAGTTTTCGCATCAACCGATGTATTGGCTTCAGGTTTCGTTCGATTTTTCAGAGGACATCCGTCAGGAGGATATCGACGACTTGTACCGTCAATTCAGAGCGTCGGAAGAAATCGCTGCTTTTATGAAGGAAACAGGGCTTAACGACGAAGAACTGGTGCAGTCCTATTTCCCGAACCAGCAGAATAGCCGCTATCGCCGGTACGATTATCTGGCTGTAAATTTTTATGATCTAAGCAAGGTGGAAGAGTTTGCGGAGAAATTTACCGAAGATGCCGGAATCAAACTCGAAATGGCCAAGATTGAGCAGATGAAGAACTATAACTTCGTCAGCAAGTTAACCAGTATTATGTCCATTATTCTGATCGGCTTTAGCGTTCTGATGATCAATATTTTTCTTTCGAATATCCTGAGTACGCACCTCAACAACATCAAGATGAACATTGGAACCTTTAAGGCGTTTGGGATCGATATAAAACGGATTTACATCGGGATGATGTACCTGTTTGTATTACTGCCCCTGATGGTTTCGTTGTTGTTGGCCGGAATTGCCGGATATGCTGGCCTGGTCTATTTTGTCATTCAATGGATATCTCCTTTTGCCGTTGAAAAGGATCTTTATTTCGATCTCTTCAATAGCTATACTTTGGTGTCCATAATTGTGCTCGCGATTGTAAATTACTATGCGTTTAGCCGGATTATCAACCGGATTTTCCGTCAAACACCCGGTGATTTAATATACGACAGAAGCAACAAAGCTTAAGAAGCAGGGGATTGTTTAATTCCAGCTGAACCAGTTGGAAAATTTCAAATCACCGATTTCGTTTTTCTCAATCTCAACCTGAATGTCGTGAATGTTCACTTCTTTCGAAACCGAAATGATGCTGACAAACGACAAATAAATGTTCAAGTGATTTTTGGGAATACTTTCCTCGATCTTGAAATTGTCGTTTTTGTGTTTCATAATCTTCTTCCTCTCTTTTTGACCAAATGGGATCATTAATAATTCCTGTTGTTTTAAATATTTTGAACCTTTTTGGATTCAATTACCCATAATACATACAGACGGGTTTTTACCCTACCTGATTTTTATCACTTTAACCAATTATTTTAACCGGGGTTTTTCTTGTTTATTGTATTTCCATCTGAAAAAATACAAAAAGAAGATGATCGGAACGGTCAGGGGGTTGCGTTACGGGTTTGGACCCAATTTTTAATGGGAATGCAAACCGCACTCTTTTTTCGACTGGCTTTCCCACCACCATCTTCCTGCACGGATGTTTTCGCCTTCACGAATGGCTCGGGTACAGGGGGCACAGCCTATGCTGGGATAACCCCGGTCGTGCAAAACATTATAGGGAATATGATGCCGGGAAATGAATTCTTTCACCTCGTTCAGCGACCAATCGAGCAACGGATGGTACTTGATAACCTGAAAGCGATCGTCCCATTCAATGGGCTGAAGATTTTCCCGCTCATCCGACTGCTCGCTGCGTAAACCGGTAATCCAGATTTTTTTCCCCGAGAGCAGACGCTGCAACGGAAGTACTTTTCGGATATAACAACATTCTTTCCGGTTCTCGACCGATTCGTAAAAGCTGAAGGGGCCTTTTTCGCTGAGCAATTTTTCAATATCCTTGCGGTCGGGTGAAAAAACCTCAATCGAAACGCCGTACAATTCCCGTGTTCGGGAAAATACTTTGTAGGTTTCTTCAAACATTCGACCCGTGTCGATGGTTGAAATATTTATTTTCAGTTGATGGGAACAGATAATGTGGGTAACAGCCTGATCTTCCATTCCAAAACTACTTGTGAAAACAATTTGTCCCGGATAAACATCACAAAGCATCTGAAGGACCTGGACCATCGTTTTTCCCTGTATATCGGGTAGGTTTTTTTCGTTCATTTCACATTCTTAATGATTTGTAAATATATAAAAAGTATCCCTATTGTTTGGGGAAAAATTCACATTGCTTTGTTCCGCTGCCAATGACCTTTTCGGCCCTTGTGGCAGGGGCAGGGAAGCGAAGCGGTTCAGGATCTCTGTACGGAGGGCAGATTTTCCCCAACTTTCTTTTATTTCTTCCGGGGTAAAGCTAAATTTGAAACCATACCTTAATCGGGCAGCATGAAAAGCAAACAAAAGATCCGCACCTTGTTCGTTTTTTTAATCGTTTTTGGCGCGTGTAAGACTCAGGTACCTCCTGAGCCCCGCTATGTCGATTATGTTCCCTATTTCGATCAAACCCGAACCACTTTTTTGAAATCGCCCAAGCCCGGAGGTGCAAAAAACGATACCCTGGTGTGTATCTGGTCAAACCTGCGGGAAGAGAATTTCGAATACACCGATACTCTTCTGTTTGATCAGGTATTTGATTTGTGTTTTGGCAACCTGATTATCGACATTGAACAGATAAACGAAAAACCACCCCGGCTTGATACGCTGTTGCTTGTCGATACGCTATTGTTTACCCGGAAAATGGTTGATACATATTTTCCGCTGATTTCTGATTCGGTTCGGGAACTGTTCAATGGAATCCAGAACGCGCAGCTTGTCGATTCATTTCTTGTTTTTCCGGATTCTGTTTCGGGAGAAACACTCCGATCGGATACGGCCCGGATTCAGCCTGCCGATACGCTTGTACAAGCCGAAACAGGAGATGCATTGTACCGGCCCGATTCTTCAATCGTTGTCGACGTCAGAGAATGGTATAGCCGGGAAGATATTTTATCCGATACCCTTCGCGATTTGTTCGAAGCCGACAGCATCATCCAATTCTTGTTGCATGATCTGGGTTTTGGGATAAAGGACAGCCTACAGTTTTCGACCGATTTCCCAACCTATTTTCTCGATTCAATGATTTATGTTGCCACCGATACCCTGATCGTGGAGGTGCGCGATCCGGCAGATCGGGTTATCCAACGACCGTTACACGAATTATCGGAAGAAATCATTTTTACAGTGGAAGAACGCGATACTTTTATTCGGGACAACCGGCTTTCGTTCCAGGTTTTTCATCCCAACGAACAGGATTATTTCCTCACTATGGTTCGGGTCCGGGGGGGGAGCTTTCAGATTGGGAGCGATGAATTTGATTTGGACGAACGCCCGGCCTATTCCATTGATGTGCCGAATTTTTTAATGGCAAAATACGAAATGACCAACCGAATTTTTGCAGCCTTCTTGTCCATAGTCAAATGCGATAGCTTGGGGAACTGGGAGGGGGCTCAGCTGATCGATCTGGCATCGCCGTTTACAAAAATCCAAAAGAGTTTGTATTCGAACCGCTTCGATGTTGAAGCGGGTTTTGAAGACCATCCGGTAGTAAACGTTACCTGGGAGGGGGCACGTCTTTTTTGCGTGATTATGGGCGGCGGACGTTTGCCTACCGAAGCCGAATGGGAATACGCGGCCAAGGGAGGAGTGTATGCCCGTCGGTACCTGACCGACGGACGAACCGGAAATTTCGAATATGTGAACCGTTTTGCCGGCAGCAACCGGCTTCGGGAAATTGCATGGTTCGTTGATAATTCGGCAGGCTATTGCCGGCAGGTAGGGCTGAAAAAGCCCAACGAACTGGGTATTCACGATATGAGTGGAAACGTTTGGGAATGGTGCGTCGATAAATACAATGACGAATTTTATCAGACCAATACCGACAGTCACGATCCCAAATGCCTTACAGGTCCCGCTATCCGGGTGAACAGGGGCGGAAGCTGGAGCAGCGATGCCCAGTATTGCCGCAATTCCAACCGGAATTATCTCCATCAAAATGAATGCAATCCTTACCTGGGTTTCCGCTACGTGAAATCGCTTCCATAAAAGGGGGCTGTATCAAAGGTCTCGTTTCGGGAGGAAATCCCTCCTCCTGAAACGAATTTCTCAAATACCTGTCATAAGTAGCGTAGCGAAGTAGTCTCTTGTTTTAACCGGACAGCAATGATTGCAGAATATCCATTCGAAAAATTTCCTGTTTCATCCGGGAAAACACAGTCAGGCACTTTTCCGACAAGCGCCGGTTCAAGCTGTCGTTTTTTGTCCTAAATTCGTACGAAATCTTTTGATAAGAAAAGGGGGCATGTACCTATAGAAATTCAACCATATTCATAAACCTCGAAAATTCAAAGCCATGTCAAAAGAAAAAAACATCAAAAAGGAAACAGGGAAAAAAGAAGCCCAGAAATCGCTCAAAGAAAAACGGGCGGCAAAAAAAGCAAAACACGAAAGCCACAAAAACGACTGACCTTTCGTTTGCTTTAGGCAAACAGCTTCGATAGAATTGAACATGTAATCCTTCTGTTGATCTGCTACGTCTGTGATTCAGCAGATTCTTGTTTTATTGATTTTTCCTAAACCCGGTTTTGTGAAAAAAACTTTATGGAACCGGGAGCAAAAAACCTGTATTTTGTACTATAAGTCACAGAGATTTATTGGACAATTGTTTCCTTTTGTATAAATATTTTCCTGATTTCATAAATTCACAGGGAATTTCTTAAATTGAAACATGAAAATCGGATTGCAATGCTTAATCGAATCATTCAGCTCAGTATTCAGCATAAACTGATTATTTTTTTGCTAACCTTGTCCATTGCCGGCTTTGGAATCTTTGCGATTACCCAGATTCCATTGGGCGCAGTGCCTGATATTACCAACAACCAGGTACAGGTGATCACTACCAGCACCAGTCTTTCCACACAGGATGTAGAGCAATTTATCACGTACCCGGTGGAATTGGAAATGTCGAACCTGCCGGGTGTTAAAGAAATTCGGTCCATATCAAAATTTGGTTTGTCGGTTGTGACCATTGTTTTCGACGATCAAATGGGAACCTATTTGCCCC
>DAIMEA010000141.1:0-9177 GCA_036725585.1 Prolixibacteraceae bacterium
GATTGGCGGGCTGACGGCTACCGGCTGCCGACCGAGGCGGAATGGGAATATGCCGCACGGGGCGGGAAAACCAACAGCCATTATCCCTGGGGAAGTTACTATACCACCAACGTCAAGGGATGCTATCTGGCCAATTTTAAACCCAAACGGGGAAATTATGTGGCCGATAGTTATCAAAGCGCCAAAACCATGAAAGTGGGTACCTTCGATCCCAACGATTATGGGCTTTTCGACATGGCCGGAAATGTTACCGAATGGACGCTTAGCGCTTACGATGAACAGTCGTACGAAATGATGCACGACATGAACCCCGATTTTCAGTACAATGCCTCCGAATCGGATCCGCCTGCCCTGAAACGAAAAGTGGTCCGGGGCGGCTCATGGAAAGATGTGGCATACTACCTCCAGGTATCGACCCGCGATTTCGAATACCAGGATTCGGCACGAAGCTTCATCGGCTTTCGCTGCGTAATGAATGCCATTGAAGACGAACGGGAGTAAAGAGACCGAAGACCAAAGAGACAAAAATCACTTCAGATCCCCAAAAGCCCGGATACTTCTTCCCGTGAAGTGATCAATCCGGGGTAAACGTGCATACGAATGGTGCATGCTCTCTGATTTGTGCCGCAAACATAGGTCCGGAAATCTTCGTTCAGCAGATAAGCAATCCGTCCGTTTGCAATTCCCCAGATGATAATTTCTTCTTGGGGATTAAAGGTTATCTGATTACTATTAAAGCGTTGAATGGATTTACGGCTTTTATATGCCATAAAAACAGATTCAAACTTGAGCTCTTCTTCATTTTCATTGACAAAACGGGCGGTTATTGTAACGTTGCCCCAGCTGAATGGTTCATCACAATTCCAATACCCGAAATTGCTAATGAAAAAAGAACGAATCACGGTTTTCTGAATAAACATACCCTCCGATTTTCTTTGCAGCGCTTCGATTTCCCTGTTCCGGGCTTCGATCAGCCGATTGATGCGTTCAATTCGTTCCTGCTCCTTTCTGGCCGCTTCTTCTTTTTCGTATCGCAGAATTTGCTTTTCCTCGTATTCCTTCTTTTTCCGGGCATAAATTTCCATGGCCGCTTCATAATCGGAACCTTTTACAACCGGACGGGTCAGGAAAGAAACGGTATCGTTTTCGTTCGAAAAGGTAACCCGGATGGTTCCCGCAATAGGGCCTCGCTTTGTTCCCACATTGTTCCATTCGATGGAAGCATACCGGGGATCATAATTTGTTTCTTCTTCTGCTACTTCAAAACGCAGATTATGGTAGGCCATTAAGTCTGCCACTTCTTCCGATTCGACCGATATCGTGAAAACAGGGCGATTGCCGGATGCCTTTTGAGGTTTGACCGGAGCATAAAGGGCTTTTCCCTCGGGCTGTTTCCTTTCGGGTAAATCCAAACAGGTAAGGACATCTTTCCCTTTATATATCCATTGTTTTTGAAGCGTATCCAGATAATAAACGCTCGGGATGGGATCGTTATTTGTACTGGCCAGATTGATTTCCGGCTTGTTTTGCGGATGAATATAAACCGGTTTTTTACCTTTCCGGGCACTGATTTCAAACATCCCGGAGGATTCAAATACATACGAAATACCGGAAGAATCATAATTCATCGGAATACCTCCAATGAAAAAATCAACAGGATTTTGAAATTCACGATAAAAGACCGTTACTTCCCCCTCTACTGTATTTCCTTTTTCATCAACCAGTGAATGAGAGGGAAAAATAAGAATGGAACCGGAAGGATAAAAGAGTGTGTCTCCTGTTTCTGCCAAAAATGAATTTACTTCCCAGGGAACATTTACTCCGTGAATCGGTGGATGAATGCCTGAACAGCTGCCCGGTTTTTTATTACACGAACGGGGGCAAGTTAGCAGGAGCAGCATAAGAACAATTGCTGTGGCAATAAGATAAATCCATTTATTCATTTTTCTTTTGCTTTCATTATGTTTACCAGGAAAACCCATTCGAAATGATTTGTTTGCCCGATTCTGTAGCAAAACGTATTCTAATTGATATTATTGTTTTACAATATTTTATCTACTTTTTCTTTAAGCCGCTCCGTTCCAGAAGGGCATCGATGGTGGGTTCGTGCCCGCGGAAATGCACATACAATTCCATCGGGTCGGCTGTTCCTCCTTTTTCCAGAATGGTGGTTCGGAACAGGGATGCGGTTTCCCGGTCGAAAATACCCCGTTCCTTAAAAAGCGAAAAGGCATCGGCATCGAGTACTTCGGCCCATTTATATCCATAATAACCGGCAGCATAACCCCCTCCGAAGATGTGTGAAAACGATGTACTGAGCGAACTGCCTTCCACCGGTTCAAACAATTGGGTTTTCATGTTTGCTTCCTGTTCAAAACGAACAACGTTTCCCGTAAAAGGTTTCTCAAGCGAATGCCAGGCCATATCGGCCATGCCGAATGATAACTGCCGTTCCGACTGGTAACCGGCCTGGAAATTACGGGCATCGATCAATTTCTGCACCAATTCGGCCGGCATCTTCTCTCCGGTTTCGTAATGTACGGCAAACGTTTGAAGCCATTCGGTTTCCACAGCCCAGTTTTCCATGATCTGGGACGGGAGCTCCACAAAATCGCGGTACACATTGGTCCCGGCCAGCGAGGGGTATACCGTGTTGGCCAGCATTCCGTGCAGGGCATGGCCAAACTCGTGCAGAAAGGTGCTTACTTCGTCGAAGGTTAGCAGTGCCGGTTTGTTTTCGGTGGGTTTGGAAAAATTACCGCAAATGGAAATATGGGGCCGCTTCATATTGCCTCCCATATTCGATTGGGTCCGGTATTCGGTCATCCAGGCACCGCCTTGTTTGCTCTCTCGGGGGTGAAAATCGGCATAAAGAACCGCTAAAAATTGACCATTCGGTTCGTACGCTTCAAAGGTCTTTACGTCGGGATGGTATACGGGAATGTCGCGCACTTCGGTAAACGTTATACCGTAAAGGGTTTCGGCCAGCCCGAAAATCCCCCCGATTACATGGTCGAGCCGGAAATAGGGTTTCACCATTTCTTCGTCAAAACCGAATTTCTGTTTCTTGAGTTTTTCGCTGTAAAAGCTAAAATCCCAGGGTTTCAGATCCAAAATTGAATCCGATTCCCGTGCAAATTCGTTGAGTTCGTCCCGTTCGGCCAGGGCAAAGGGCCGCGAAGCTTCGTGTAATTTATTGAGAAAAGAATGTACATTATCGGGTGTCTGGGCCATCCGTTCTTCCAACACATACGCTGCGTAAGAGGAATAACCCAGGAGATTGGACAATTTGAGCCGCAGATTTACGATTTTCCGAATTAGTTTATTGTTGTCGTTTTTGTTCCTGTGGTTGCCCCGTGAAGTGTAGGCGCGATACATTTTCTCGCGTAATTCCCGATTTTCGGCATAGGTCATAAAGGGTTGAAAGCTGGGATAGTTTAAGGTAAAAATCCAGCCCTCTTTGTTTTTGTTTTTTGCCGTCATCGCAGCTTCTTCCCGGGCGGTTTCGGGAATACCCTTTACATCGTCCTCGTTGGTCAGATGCAATTCAAAGGCATTGGTTTCGGCCAAAACCCGATCGTTAAATCGAAGGGTGAGTTTCGACAGTTTCATCTGGATCGCGATCAGACGAAGTTTTTTGTACCAGCCGAAACCGGCTCCGTTTCTTTTCATGTTGGTGTACATCGTTTCCACCAAGCGGATTTCTTCAGGGGTTAAACCGCTTCGATGGCGGTTTTCGTACACGGCCTTCACCCGGTTGAAATACCTGTGGTTCAGCATAATCTTTCCCACGAAGCGGGTTAGCCTGGGCGATACCTTTTGGGTTACCGCCTGTAATTTGGGATTTGTCTCGGCCGAATTCAGGTTGAAGAGGATCAATCCGATGCGGGATATCTCATCATAGCGCTCTTCGACAGGCAGAATCGTATTTTCAAAAGTCGGTGCCTCTTTTTCTGCCAGCAAAGCGTTGAAATCTTTTTTTGCCTCTTGAAACAGAACCTTAAAGGCGGGCATAAAATGTTCGGGTTTAATCCGATCGAAGGGGACTGTTTCGTGGGGAGTGGTATATGTCCCGAGCAGAGGATTGGATTCACTATTCATATTTGCATGGGTTTTGATGATTGTTGTTGCCAGCAACACCAGCAAGATCCGGTAAGGTTTCATAGGCAGACAGAAAAAGGGTAATTATTTCTTTTTTTCGACCGACCAGCCAAACTTTCCAATTTTTTTCCCCAGGCGAAAGTAATCGCCATGGTTATATACAAGCGGATTAACGCCCGCCAGGTTGAATTTGCCGCTTTGTGGGTCGATCAGCTTCTCATCGACCTGAACATTGACCACCCGGGCAATAAACATATCGTGGGAGCCCAGTTGAAGTATTTCCTGAACGGTGCATTCAATATTCACGGGCGATTCCATCACTATGGGCGCTTTCACAAAGTGGGCTTCTCCCGGGGTAAGTTTCATCTCTTTCCATTTGTCGTACTTTTTCCCGGAGCGGCACCCACACCAATCGGTTTCATAGGCAAGGGCTTCGGTAGTCAGGTTGATGACGAATTCCCCGTTTCGCTTGATGATGTCGTAGGAATGCCGTCCTGGCCGAACAGAAATGGAACACATGGGCGGATCGCTGCATATGGTTCCGGCCCAGGCAATGGTTATCAGGTTGTATTCCTCGGGTTGAGAACCACAACTGACCAAAACAGCCGGTAAAGGGTACAGCAGCGTACCGGGTTTAAAATCGGTTTTTTGCATCGGGACAAAGGTTTGTTTTCAAGTTAAAGGTATAAATATACAAAACAATCCGATCGACCGGGAGTAAAAAACCAAACATGAACCATCAGAAAATGTCGATTTGGGGGTTATCATCCTATTCATTCCGAAAAGGAAATTGTATTTTTGGGTAAAAAAGAGATGAATGGAAGCATATCAGCCCAATAAAAAGCGGTATGGATCGATCGGGTACAAGCGTTGCGGTCGATCGGGTTTAAAATTGCCTCTGGTTTCCCTCGGGTTGTGGCACAACTTCGGGGGTGTCGATACTTTTGAAACCGGGCGGGAGATCGTCCGTTTTGCCTTCGACAACGGGATTACCCATTTCGACCTGGCCAATAATTATGGACCGCCTCCCGGTTCCGCCGAGGAAAATTTTGGAAAGATTCTGAAAAAGGATCTGAAACCCTGGCGCGATGAACTGGTCGTATCGACCAAAGCCGGATATGGGATGTGGGAGGGTCCATACGGGGAGTGGGGCTCACGAAAGTATTTGGTATCCAGTCTCGATCAAAGCTTAAAACGCATGGGGCTCAATTATGTCGATATCTTCTACCACCACCGTCCCGATCCCGAAACGCCGCTCGAAGAAACGATGATGGCGCTCGACCATGTGGTTCGTCAGGGGAAAGCGCTTTATGCCGGAATCTCGAACTATTCGGCTGAGGAAACGGCCGAAGCTACGAAAATTCTGAAGCAACTGGGTACACCCTGTCTGATCAACCAGGTGAAGTATTCCCTTTTCGAGCGGGGAATTGAAGAACAATTGCTCGATGTGGCCGAAGATGCCGGAATCGGGCTGATTGCTTTTTCGCCCCTGGCACAGGGATTGCTCACCGATAAGTACCTGAACGGAATTCCTGAATCGTCGCGTGCAGCCAAATCATGGGGTTTTCTGAAACCCGATCAGGTGCATGCTGCCCTCGAAAAAGTAAGAGAATTGAACCAGATTGCCGAAGTGCGCGGACAATCGCTGGCCCAGATGGCCCTGGCCTGGATCCTGAAAGACCCGCGGATTACTTCGGTTTTGGTGGGCGCAAGTTCAACCAAACAGTTGAGCGACAACATCGATGCGCTCGACTATTTGTTGTTTTCCAGCGAAGAACTGGAAGAGATTGATATCATCCTCAGGGGAAGGTAATTTGCTTATTTGCTGTTTCATAAATTGGTTTTGAAGGTCATGAGAATACGATTCATTTTACTGGCAGCTTTGTCCCTCCCGTTTTTCTGGAGTTGCGACGAAGATCTTAGCGCCGATGATGTTCCCCAGGTTTACCTGGTCGAATTTGAGGAGATAACTCCCGAAGAACCTGTTCCGGTCGAAACGATCCAGGAATACTGGAACAATCAACATCTTACCGAAATCGCCGGGATGGCCAAATATTCCATCCGCTTGTTCAAATTGGTGTATAAAACCTCTTTTGAAGGGAGTTCCCTTCAGGTTTCCGGTCTGGTGGCCACTCCCGTTGCCCTCGAAAAGAACGATCGTTTCCCGGTAATGAGTTTCCAACATCCCGCCATTACCCAAAAGGCTCTTTGCCCTACGGCCAACCCCGATGCAAAAAGCAACAGGCTGGTTTCGTACCTCGCCTCCCTCGGCATGGTGGTACTTATGCCCGATTATATCGGATTTGGCTCATCCGGGACGGTTTTCCACCCGTATATGTGCAAAGAATATTCGGTGGATGCCGTGGTCGATTTTATCCGTGCTTCGCGGGAATTTCTGTTTAACCAGGACCCCTGCGAAATCAACGAAAAGCTTTTCCTGGCCGGATATTCCGAAGGAGCGTTTATTTCCCTGGCAACGCTTCATGCCCTGGAAAGCGGTGCGGCTGATGCCGGCACCCCGGTCCTGGCAACAGCGTGCGGGTCCGGATTGTACGATCTGAATAAATTTCGCGACTGGATGGTAAACCAACCCAAATACGACCAACCGTATATTATAGCCCATATTCTGGAATCGTATTCCGCATATCTGGGATTGAATATCGACTATTCCCTTGTTTTTACGGAACAAATTGCCGCTGCAGTACCGGGCATGTTCGACCAGGATCGAACCATTGCCGAACACAACGACATGCTGGAAGGCATTCTGGGAACCTTGCATATTGGCGAAATGTATAACGACGATTTTGAAAATGTACTCCAGTTTCACTCGGAAGAGCCCTATGCACAATTGCGGCAACTGCTCGAAGACAACTCGGTGAAAACCTGGAATCTGAATTCCGATTTGACTTTATACTACGGGAAAAACGACAACTGGGTACCCAACGACTTATCGCTGGAATTGTACCGTCAGTTTCGTCTCGAAGGTGCTACCGAAAAAGTGAAAGTCGATATGATTGACGGAGTTGACCACGAATCCGCTTTTGTCCCGATTATCATCAAGGCGATTCAACGTTTTAAACAATACTAATCCCTGATCGTCGGAGAATCTGAATGTTGAAACGATGCGAATTCCTTCTTTTCATGATGTCCGGGAAGCCCACGAACGAATCAGGGCCTTTGTGCATCGCACTCCGGTTTTTACTTCCTCTTCGGTGAACCAATTATTGGGGGGCGATTTTTACTTTAAGTGTGAGAATTTTCAGAAGGTGGGCGCATTCAAATTCCGGGGAGCCACCCACGCGGTGTTGCTTTTACCCGACGAAGTGGCCCAACGGGGCGTGGCAACCCACTCCTCGGGGAACCATGCCGCTGCCCTGGCCCTGGCTGCCCGAAACCGGGGAATCCGTGCTTATGTGGTTATGCCCGAAACGTCGCCCGGGGTTAAAGTCAAAGCAGTTCGGGGTTATGGCGCCGATATCACATTCTGCAAACCGACACTGGCCGACCGGGAATCGACCTTGCAAAACATTTTGGAACAAACCGGTGCTGTTGCCATTCACCCTTACGATAACTTCGACGTAATTGCCGGACAGGGAACGGCCGCCAAAGAACTGATTGAAGATTGCCCGAAGCTCGACCGGATGCTTTGCCCCGTCGGGGGAGGTGGTCTTTTGGCGGGAACTGCATTATCGGTTAAAGCCCTTTCGCCGGCAACCCGGCTTATTGCCTGCGAACCTGCCGGGGCCGACGATGCCTTCCGCTCGTTTTACGGTGGTAAAATTTTTCCTTCGATGAATCCCAGAACCATCGCCGATGGACTGCTAACCAGCCTGGGCGAACGCAATTTTTGGATCATCCGCGAAAAAGTGGATGCCGTGGTAACCGTTTCCGAAGCATCCATCGTTGAGGCCATGCGCCTGATCTGGGAACGGATGAAAATCATCGTCGAACCTTCCTCGGCCGTTCCCCTGGCAGCGGTGATCGAAGGGAAAATCGACGTTGCAGGGAAAAAAACCGGCATCCTCCTTTCGGGTGGAAATGTCGATCTTGAAAAATTACCCTTTTCTGTTCATTTCCCAGGAAAATCGGAATGAAAAATACTTCCGGGCGAAGGGTTTTGTTTATTTTTGCACAACGTTAAAAAATCCAGCGAGATGTTAACACCAAAACTCATTCAGGAAAATCCCGGCTTTGTGATCGAAAGGCTGAAAATCAAGAATTTTGATGCTATAGAAAGCGTTCATCAAATCCTTACACTTAATAATCAGCGGAAAGAAAGCCAGGCAAAAGTCGACAGTCTGAAAGCCGATATGAACCAGATATCCAAACAGATCGGATCGTTGATCCAGTCGGGAAAAAGTGAAGAGGCGCAAAAGGCCCGGGAACAAACGGCCCTGCTGAAGGACGAAATAAAGGGTCTCGACATGCGTTTTGCCGAAATCGACGAGCAGTTACAAAAGCTGCTGCTTACCCTTCCCAACCTTCCCCATGCACTGGTCCCGGAAGGACGAACAGCCGACGATAACCTGGAGATACGCAGAGGCGGGGAAATCCCTGTTTTGGGTCCCGACCGGCTACCCCACTGGGAGCTGATCAAAAAATACGACATCATCGACTTCGACCTGGGCACCAAGATCACCGGAGCCGGATTCCCGGTATACAAAGGAAAAGGAGCCCGGTTGCAACGTGCCCTGATTAACTTTTTCCTCGACGAAGGCGAAAAAGCCGGCTATCGAGAAATGCTCCCCCCCATTGTGGTGAATGAGGCTTCGGGTTTTGGAACCGGCCAATTACCCGATAAAGAAGGAATGATGTACCATGTTTCTGCCGAGAATTTTTATTTGGTCCCCACAGCCGAGGTCCCGGTGACCAATCTCTACCGCGATGAAATTCTCGACGAAGCCGAACTTCCGATAAAAAATATGGCCTATACCCCCTGTTTCCGGCGCGAGGCCGGTTCATGGGGCGCACACGTGCGGGGCCTGAACCGGCTCCATCAGTTCGATAAAGTGGAAATTGTACAAGTGGTTCATCCCGATCGTTCCTACGATGTGCTGGATGAAATGGTGGCCCATG
>DAIMEA010000142.1:0-9120 GCA_036725585.1 Prolixibacteraceae bacterium
GGGATCCGCCCCAAAGCGGCAGAAGCCGGGTTTGCCGATGTACCACGCACACGGAGGAACGATCGCCGACCAGGTCGAAATCGTAACGAACCGAACGACAAGGAATAATGGATCCGGTTTGTCCCCATGCCGTGGAAAGGAGCAGTAAAAGTCCGATAAAGCATTTCAGAAATTTCATTGAGTGCAAAATTTATTTCAAATTTGTAGAAAATTTTTTGTTCAGCATAATCGAAATTTTTCCTCATGAATCAAATCATTGAGTATGTATACCCTTGGTTTTTCAAGCTAACCGGAAGCGAACGGATCACTGAGTTTCTTGCTGTATTTGTTACCGGTCTGACCATTGTGATCCTGGCATTCATCGGATTTTTTCTCAGCCGCACCCTACTGATTGCGGCTACACACCGCATGGCCCGCAAAACCCGTTCCGAATGGGATGATATTCTTGTAAAGCACAAAACCTTTCACGGTATTTCCCACTTAATTCCTGCCTCCATTTTGTATTTTGCTGCAGGTTTTGCCAGCAATTACTACCCCTGGCTCGAAAAATACTTACTGATTATAAGCGAAGTTTATTTCCTGTTTGCAGCTCTTTTCATTGTCAACGCCCTGTTGAGCTCGCTCAATGATATATACAACCACAGTTTTGCCAGTGCGAAGGAGCGACCGATCTCGGGCTTTATCCAGTTGCTGAAAATATTTCTGTATTTTATTGGTTTTTTGATTCTTATATCGATCCTGTTTGACAAAAAGCTGGGAGCGCTTTTTGCCGGATTGGGCGCTGCAGCTGCCATCCTTTTGTTGGTATTCAAGGATTCGATCCTGGGCTTTGTCGCCAGCATCCAGATCAGCATGAACGATATGCTCAAGCTGGGCGACTGGATCGAAATGCCCTCCAAGGGAGCCGACGGGGAAGTGATCGAAATCAACCTTACTACTGTAAAAGTCCGTAACTGGGACAAAACCATCAGCAATCTCCCTACCTATTCGCTCATTTCCGAATCGTTTGTCAACTGGAAAGGGATGGAACAGTCGGGAGGTCGGCGGATTAAGCGTTCAATCTATATCGACATGAACAGCGTGCGTTTTTGCACCCGTGAAATGCTCGAACGTTTCCGGAAATTTATCCTGATCCGCGACTACATCGAAGAAAAACAGAGGGAAATTGATGTTTTTAATGCCCAATTGAACATCGATCCGGAGCAGCATTACAACGGACGCCGGCAAACAAACCTGGGAATCTTCCGCAAATACCTCGAAGCGTATCTGCGGAACAATCCGCACATCAATCAAAATATGACCTTCCTGGTCCGGCACCTGCAACCCACCGAAAAAGGGCTTCCGATCGAAATTTATGTGTTTAGCAACGACACCCGATGGGCGAACTACGAAGCCATTCAGGCCGATATTTTCGATCATGTTTTGGCTATTGTCCCCCATTTCGATTTGCGCATTTTTCAGAACCCTACGGGCAACGATTTTCGGGAATTAAAGAACGAATGATGGAATGCCCAACTCAAACCCCCTAAAAATTATTACTTTTACAAAAAAATGAAGCATACTGCTATGCAGAAAATTTTGATCATGTTGTTCATTGTCCTGAGCCCAGGATTCGTGCATGCCCGTTCGGATGTGGTGCTTCGAACCATCACGCCCGATGTGCTAACCCTTAGCCCGGGGCGAAAACAACTCCACACCCTGGGCTGGCCCAACGACATCATACATTCGGTCGCCGTTCGGACTTCAGAGGGAATTGTACTCATCGACACCCAAAACTCGCCCGCCAATGCCCGGATGATCCGGGATGCCGCACTGGAAGCCCTCAATGATTCTACTTTTGCCTGTATTATCAACACCCACGGTCACTCCTGCCATTCGGGCGGGAACTGTGTATTCACACAATATCCCATCATTGCCCATAAAAACAGTCTGGCCGAGATTAAAGATTACGACGATCTGTTTCTGGGCCAAACCGTCGATTTTCTTCGTCAGAAAATTTACCACAAAACAAATATTCTCGACACGATTACCGTGGAAGGCCAATTGTCGGACTCCATCAAACAAGCCATCGACCTGTACACGTTTTACGAACGGGATTTGCTCGACAATTATAAAGTCCGCTACCCCGATCGCACCTTCGACGACAGCCTTACCCTAAAGATCGGAGGAAAAACCTTTGAATTAACCTACATGGGGAAAGGGCACGGAAATGCCGACATTGCCGTCATGATCCCCGAAGAAGGCGTTTTGTGTACCGGTAATCTCTTTCACCTGGGTTCGTACAGCGAAGAAGGGATGCCCAGTTTTTACCTGAACCGGGAGAACGAAATCGAACACTGGATCGCTTCCCTCAACACCATCCTTTCAAAGCGCGCAACCATCGATAAGGTGATTACCACACACGGGAAAAAACCATTAACCCGCCGGAACATTGAATTTGTGAAAGCCTATTGCGAAGAAGTGCTTCTTCGGGTTTCAGAAGCCAAAAAAGATGGGGTTGCCATGGAAAAGATCCAGGAACTGGAACCTTTTATGAACGTGTTTCGAAGTTACGCCGACGTAGTTTCGACCCATAAAAAAACCGAAACGATGCACGCCCGGAACATTCAGATTATTTGGAAATTTATTGGAAAAGAATAAAGGGCCAGCCGATTCGATAGCCGCAAACTCCCGGCTCAAAATGAGTAACATTAAAATCAGGAAAGCAATGCCGGCCCTTTCATTATCTAACTAACATTAAAACAAAATCATAGCGTATTTCGGTTTGTCCTCTTTTCTTTCCAAAAACGGATGAAACGTTCCTGGTTCACCAAACCAACAGCTCCTTCGATGATGCCACCTTCGCCGGTCCGGTCGTAAATCCGGATCTCGATCTGGTTTTCACCGGGCTTCAGCACTCCTGGCGGGACCACATAATTCCGGAACTCGGTGTAGGCATCGCTCTGCCTGCGGGTTTCGTAATCGCCGGTTTGTCCGATGAGGGTTTCGTTGATCCACACCTGATCGTAATCGTCGATCCGGCCTGCCAGAAAGACCATCGGTGTTTTTGAAAGCGAGGCGGGCAGAGTGAATGTTCGGGTGTAGAGCGCATAACCATCGTAATCGTAAAATCCCTGGTTTTCCCAGTTTCCGGGAACGACCAGGGTTGTTTTCCCCGAAGAGGATGCCTTACGTCCGGTTGAGAAGTTCCAGCTTCCGCAAAGATCGACATCAAGCCTGATCGACTTTTCGGCTGCGCCCACCCGGATATTTCCTTTTACAATCCCTCCTTCGAGCTGGGAATCGTAAACCCGGACAGCCAAAACATTACTCCCGCCAAAATGCACCAGACCTGCCGGAATGCGATATTTTCGGAACGCATTGTAGGCGGTGGAATAATGCGGAGGGAAAGTGCCTGTTTGCCCGATTTTCAGCCCATTCAGAAAAACCTCATCCACATCGTCGATGTAGCCCAGTTCGAGGAACAGGTCGCGCTCGCTGAAGGCTTCCGAAACCTGAAAGCGACACCGGTACCAGGCAAAACCGTCGTAGCCCGGGTATCCCTCTTCTTCCCATCGTTCGGGAACACGGATCTCCTGCCAGCCGGAATCGTCGAAATCGGGCCTGGCCCATTCGGGGCTGTCGCCGATTTTGAAATGCCAATACCCACTCAGGCTCTTTTCGAGTTCATAACGATCGTTCGACCATCCTTTCAGTCCGGCAATACCCACCAAACCAGCGATCCAAATGACGAATAAAAAACGTTTCATGATCTTACTATTTTACCAACGAAAAATGGAACGAAAAATGGAACGCACGCTCCCGCCCCAAAAAATATCATCGTTTCGTTCTTCCAGAATCTCTGCATTTTCACGGGTGAGCAGGCCGACAGGACCTTCATACATCCCGCCATATTGTTGCTCATCGTATACTTCTACAACCAGCACATTCATTGGTTGCAACAGATCTTCGGGGAGATCGTACACGCGAAACATACGATAGGCCTGGCTTCGGCTGATACGGTCGTACACTTTCAGATCTTCTGTGCGGGCAATAAGGCGTCCGTTCAGGTATACCTTATCGTAATCGTCGATTCTTCCCAGGGAAAGGAACAGATTCTTTCCCTTCAGCTTTGAAGGAAGCGAAAATGATTTCCGGTACCAGGCCGAGCCATCGTGGTGGGCAAAGCCCTGGGCGTCCCAGTAAGCGGGCACCTCGATAACGGCCCAGTCAGAGTCGTCGAAAGCAGCTTCATGGATATTTTTTTCACGGTAGACCGAGAATTTCCAGGGCCCGCTCAGGTCGAATTCGATCAGTTCGGTATCGTTATCGTAGACAATCCCGATTGGGTCGCCGCTGAGAATTCCCCCATGGCGTCCTTCGTCGTAAACCCTTACAGCAATGACGTTTTCGGTAGGTTTTAGCAAACCATCGGGAATCGGATAATTCCGGTCGATGCTGTAGGCCGAAAAATAATCGGGCGTAAAACCACCGGTTTGCCCAATTTTCACCCCGTTAATGAAAACCTCATCCACATCGTCGACTTTTCCTAACAACAGGTGTAGTTTTCCTCCTTCGGGATAAGCCCTCATGTCGAAGTTTTTCCGGTACCAGCCATACCCGTTGTAACCCGGGTAATAATCGTCCCAATTCGCAGGAACCTGAATCTTATCCCAGCCGGATACATCGGTTTTCGGACTGGCCCACGCAGGATCGTCGCCCACCGAAAAATACCAGGTTCCTTCCAGATCGACAACCGTACTCCAGTCGACTGCATACGTAGCGAACCGCCCCAGGAACAAAAATCCCGTCAAAAGAAAAAAGAGTTTTCGCGTTTTCATATTTTCCAATATTATGCCCGATTTCTCAGGATTGTCTTTTTGATCGTTTTGGGCAATTTGCCCGGGTTATGCGTTTGTATCTCGCTATAACGCCCGATAATTCAGGTGGATATCGATCCGGTACATTTTTCCGGTCATGCTTTTGTCTACATCCAGCTTTTTCTTTTCCAGCAATTGCTTCACATAGTTTCCGGCAGTGCAGTTTTCGCATTGAACGGTTTTCAGTTCCATTTCGGATTGTTCGTTCAGGAAAAAAATAATTTTCACGCTTTCATCCATTTTGTAAACATCTTCCTGGTAAAGAAAGTTAAACGGTTCGTACAAATCGTTCTGTACCTCGCTACGGATCATTTCCCGTATGTTGTTCTTCAGATCGACACGCTGTTTCTTTACATCAGCGCGAACATTGCCTGCGATGGCGAGTCCTGCCAGCAGCAAAAAGAAAATTTTCAAATGTGTTTTCATGGCTTTTCAATTTAAATGTGATTACAGGCAGCACATGAAACTCTCCGTACGACAGAATCCGAAAGGAAAAAGTTTGTGTTTTCGTGGTTTGTTTCATGATGCTTTGTTTCAAATTATCGGTACAAATGTAGAACCGGTATATCACACGAAGGTCAAACGCACGTCACAAACGGTTAAAAGATGTCACAAATTGTCACAAGGAGAAAACTAAACGATTAAACGATAGCCCAGACCATGAACGGTGACAATGTGTTGGGTCGATTCGCTGTCGATCTTTTGGCGAAGGCGCAGGATAAAATTATCGACGGTCCGTGCGCCGGGCTGGTAGTCGTCGCCCCAGACCGAATCGAGCAGGTCGTCGCGGGAAACGATCTGGCCGTTCTTTTTGTACAGGTAATGAAGAATTTCGAATTCTTTATGCGACAGTTTCACGGGTTCTGAACCTTCCCGGGCCTCAAAGGATTCAAAATGGACGGTGAGCCGCCCAATGGTCACCGCTTCGGTGTTTGGGCTGGTTCCCGTGTTTGGGTGGGTTCGTCTCAGGATGGCTTTGATTCTGGCCAGTAATTCCCGGAGGCTGAAAGGTTTGGTAATGTAGTCATCGGCGCCCAGTTCCAATCCGCGCACCTTATCCAGCTCCTGTCCTTTGGCTGTTAAAAGGATGATCGGCGTTTGCACTCCTTTTCCCCGACAATGTTTCAAAATATCGAATCCCGACATAACGGGCAGCATAACATCGAGCAAAACCAGGTCATACAATCCGTTTTCCAGTTTTTTGCAACCCTCGTCGCCTTTTGATGCCGTATCGACCTCATAACCTTCAAACTCGAGGTTGTCCTGCAAACCCGACAACATGGCGGGTTCATCTTCAATGATCAGTATTCTTGCCATGATGATTGTTTTTAATGGTAAAAAGCAAGGTAAAACAACTTCCTTTCCCGGCATCGCTTTTCACGGTAACTTTTCCCGCATGTGCTTTCATGATTTTCTGTACAATGTTTAATCCAAGTCCCGATCCTTTGGCCACTGAAGCCAGGTTTCCCTGCGTGACCCGGTAAAACTTATCAAAAATGTGTTTCTGGTATTTTTTGGGTATGCCGATCCCGTTGTCCGCCACCTCGACAGCGATGGCGGTATCGGCCCGAAAAGCATGAATCCGGATCGTTTTTCCTTCTTCACGGCCGTATTTAATGGCGTTGTCGATCAGGTTGGAGACGCACTCCGAAACCGCTTCCCGGTCGGCAATAACCCGAAGAGGCTCTTCCGCTAAATCAAGAGTCACGGCAACATTATACCTTGTGAAATGGGGTCGGTATATTTCGTGCAACTCTTCCAGTAAATTGTTCAGATCAAATTCGGTTGAATGGAACTTCCGCTTGTTTCCTTCGAGCTTTGAAAAAGCCAGTATGCGATTTACCAGGCCGGTAAGCCGGTCGGTTTCCGAATGGATCACCCGCAGGTATTCATCTCTTTTTTCATCCGTCTTCACCCGTTTCAGGAGCAGGGTTTCGGCATACATGCTGATGAGGGCCAGGGGCGTTCGAATTTCATGGGAAACATTCGACACAAACTCCGATTTCAAATCGGTAAGCTGAATCTCTTTTCGTACACTGCCCAGCACAATCAGCAGGCCGGCCAGCATAAAAACAGCCAGTCCGATAAACAGATAATTGTCGCGGCGGCTCCGTTCGTAAACCAACTCGTCGATGGTCGCCGAAGGCAAACGGATGCTGAATACATACCCGGGCAAATACCAGGAAGCTTTCCGGAAACTGTTTGGACCACCCGTATCGGTTTCGCTATAGCGATAAACCGTTTCGGCATGAAACGTATCGATAACCGACACCGAAAAAGTTTCTCCGGCCATTTGCTGGATCCCCCCTCCCATATTTTGCGCCACAAAAGTTCTTGTATGAATTTTTAACGCCAGCAGATAGCTTCCGGAAAGATTAACGGGCACGAAATAAAAATGGGTAAATTCGCTGTCCCTGAGTGCTTCAATCCGCTGATAGTTTGCTTCGCTGAATTCGATCAAGCGGCGGATGATCGAATCGGCCGGAATTAGAACGTCCTCATGCTTCAGTTCATCGCGGAAAAATTCAACCTTTTCTTCGAGCGCCAGGGGAAAAAAGGTAAGGGATTGGATGGACGGATTGTTGTCGAACAAGCGCCGAACCATATTCTTCATGAAATCCGAGGAAGGTTCGACCGGCACATCCAGTTTGTTGACCCACAAATTCAGGTTATTTTCCGTCAGTTGGTTTAACGAGAACAAAACGGTTTCCATCTGCTTCTCAAATACTTCCTGTATGATTTGCTCGTTTTCGGTGAGGCTCGAAAAATGGCGGACAATGAAAAAAGAAGCAGGAAGCACAATGGCCACCAATAAAATCAGGGTGATGATGAGTTGAAATTTTTTCATGAAACAGGCTTGAACGGCTTAAAGGTAAAGAAAAAAAAGAATACCCGTTTCGGAATAAAGCCTTCGACCGATCCTGATTTTTTTCTGATTGGGGAGGAGACCGAAGTCGGAAGGCCGAAGACCGGAACAGATCGATCGCCTCAATCCGCGCTGCCTTGCATCCGCGTCATCCGCGTTCCATTAAAAAACGAAGACAGGAGGGTAAAGCATCGGAAAAGAGGAAATCCGCATCGCTGCGACCTGTTTGAAACGAAACAGTCAGGAAGACAGAACAGTGAATTCTTTACTCTTTTGTCTTTCTGTTTTAAATATTTTCTGTACTTTCGTTACGTCGTAAACCATATTGAATCAAACCATTTAATCTGCAAATCATAATTGTTGAACCTAAATCTTAACATCATGAAAAAATCATTGTTCCTTGCCCTTTTCGCTTTGTTGTTCCTTGTAGCCTGCAACAGCCAAAACAAAAAAACGGAAGACACCGTGGAAGAAACCATTGAAGCCGTAGAAGAGGCTGCCGAAGAAGCTGGCGAAGCGGTTGAAGAAGCGGTTGAAGAAGCCGCTGAAGCCGTGGAAGAAGCTGCTGAAGAAATTGAAAAAAAGGCAGAATAATTGTGCTTTTTACTCTGAAAATTTCAGGCTGTCGCTTTTGACAGCCTTTTTTTTTGCATTTAAGTGACCCCGACAGAATTTTCCCCAGGACAGGTACCCCAATTTATTTTTCCACCCAAAAAAATGCGTCATAAATGGCACCATGTAAAATAATTATGTTACCTTTAAACCATCATCCTTCCAATCAAACCCATGGATCAACCCAAACTTAGCCGCTTATTGCGGTTGCTGATGATGATGACCGGAAACACAACGTATGCGATCCGGGATCTTTCGGAGCGTTTAAACCTTAGCCTGCGAACAATCTACCGATACATCGACACGTTCCGGGAAGCGGGTTTTGTTGTTAAAAAAAGAGGAGATGTATACCGGATCGATCAGTCATCGCCCTATTTTAAAGACATCAGCCAGTTAATCCACTTCACCGAAGAAGAAGCCTTCCTGCTTAAGTCGGCCATCGAGAGCATCGACGAAAACAATCTGATCAAACAAAACCTAAAAAAGAAACTCTATACGGTTTACAATTATAAAATACTGGCCGAAACCGTGGTACAAGGGAAAAATGCCCGGAATGTGAACCGGCTGGTGGAAGCCATCGAAACAAAAAAGCAGGTTGAACTGCACCGGTATAGCTCGGCGCACAGCCACGTCATCCGTGACCGGCTCGTCGAACCCTTCGCCTTTACCACCAACTACATCCAGCTTTGGGCCTATGAACCGGAAACCGGCGAGAACAAATTATTCAAACTGGCCCGCATTGGCGAAGTCCGTATCGAACCGGAAACCTGGGCGCACGAGGAA
>DAIMEA010000143.1:0-9111 GCA_036725585.1 Prolixibacteraceae bacterium
CATTGTTTAACCATGCATACTTTGAATCGACCGGTGCTTCAAATTTTGGTGCTGCCCGAAAATAAGAAGCCCTCGAATTAGCATCGCTACTAATTTTATCTTCTTTCGGATTGTAAATAATACCAATGTTTCGCACGTGGATCAACACATCGTCGTCGGTTTTTATAGAGTATATGGCTTCCAGCTCGGTACGTCCCAATTCGCTATTGACATACTGGTAATCGGCACCACCCCTTAATACCACCCCTTTCATTTTAGGGCCTTCAAATGTGCCTCCATTAATCGGTATAATGACCCGTTTGCCTCGGGCGGTTTCACCAAGTTCCAAAGCTGGGTCAATAGATACTTTTAGTTCGCAGATAAATTCTAATTCCGGAGGAACAAATTCCTGGGCAAAAACAGCATTGTAAAAACCCAATACCAAGATGAATAGTACTATAAATCTATTCATACGACTCATATTATACTTCATAATTCAATAATTGGCAAAGTCAAATACGATGGATGTTTTTCGTCACGATAGATGGTAACTTCAGGAGCCGGATCCAGGCGAGGAGTTCCCCTACCGGAAAAACGGATGACTAACTGAATTTTATGACCCGCTTTAAAAACCATTGATATAGGTAAAATGGAAAATTCAAGTAAAGTTGGTTCACCTGGAACGAATAGTAAAACATCATTTTCGTTACAACTGTGATAGGGTAATCCTAACTTGTTATAAGGTGCTTCGGCCCGCTTTCGCATCGAAGCCCTAAGCTGTCCCTGAACATTGTACGATATTTGTGTGCCATCAGGCGCAACATCCTGGATGGTGGCCACAAAATCGCCATCGTCGGCAGTTGACGACACCCAAAGGTTGATGGTTGAATGCCCGGTCACCTGAACGTCTTCCGTAAGTATGCCGGTTTCATAAATGACAGCCCCCTGGGTAGGAGTGTTGGGTTGAAAATCGTAGCGTACGGTAGTTGTATCTTTCCCGGGTTCTGTTGGTTTTGTTTTACTTAGCGAACCTTCCCCCAGATAGTAGTTAACTCGTTTTTCTTCCGGGAGTGGCCATGATTCAGCCGATTGCCATTCTTCACCTTTCGGAGCATTGTATGTAAAATAATACACCGGATCTTCATCCATAATTCCATTATCAATGCCTTTTAACCAGTAATCAAAAAAACGAAGTTCCTCAACCAACACGTCAAATCCGGTCGTCTTAATAGAAGTGTACCAATCGCAATGCACACCCGGACCAATGATCAATTTACGGGGTACCGTAAAATTATTCAGAGCGAAAAACGGACCCGGCTTGGTGTTCCCTTCATCCCAGTTTACTGCCATGTACATAGCAATTCCTGAAGCGTTGATTTCATCCAGATAATTCGAAGGACTGCTCGCCTGCCACCATTGTTTTACGGCATCATCGGTAAGAGTAGTTGAGTAGCTGTCGCGGAAAGGGATAAAACCCGTGTGATCAATATTATCGGCATGTTCAGCAATAGCCTGTTTCAACAAAGTGCTGTCGGCATCGCCATCAACGGGAGCCGCCATTAAGTCTCGTCGCTGTTGAGCAGTAAGACCGTCATCGGGCTGTCGCCATGGGCGATAAGAACTTGACATTCCGCCCGCAACACGAAAATCATACACATCAAACTCAAAGCTCATTGGGAACATGGCTTTCAAATGAGGCGGTGCCGTGGTGGCTGCCTGCATCTGGCTTCCTCCGGTAGCCGAACATCCCCACATACCAATATTTCCGTTACTCCACGGTTGAACAGCCAGCCATTCGGTTATGTCGTAAGCATCGGTACGGGCTGCGCCAATCCATTCGCCACGATTGAAGTTTTCATTATGCCCAAACGAGGCATACAAGCCCCGAAAATCAACTGTGGCAACAACGTATCCGTATTTTATAAGCTTTGCAGCTGTTCCGGCATAACATTCCACGGTCATTTTTTCTTTTGACTCATCGTTATACCTGCGATTGTACGGAGTATGCATCCATAAAACCGGAAGGGGTTCTTGAATAACTTCGCCCGTGTTTTTATCTTTTGGACGACAAATATCGATGGCAAGCCTTGTTCCGTCTCTCATTTTAATATATTCAGAACTCAGGTGATAATCATCCGCGTAAATTGCTTCACTATAACCAACATATTTACCGGGTTCAGAAATGCACTCTTCACCACCTGAAGTGCTTGGTTTATTCGAACAGGAAAAAGCAAGGCTAAGCAGTAAAGCTCCAATTAGTATGTTCACTATTTCTGTGTTTAGATTATAATTCGTTAGGAGTCTGTGTTTTACGAGGATATCAATGTTTATACAGTGTAGGATTTTTCGTCGTTTCATGTTTCATTTTTTTATTTTGCCCTTTCATTTCCTTCGGGAGTCATTCTCCATTTAAAATAATCATCCAATACTTTCAGGTAAAGACAGTCTTCGCTTTTCCCTGCGCGCGGATTTGAAATTAATCCCTATACCAGATCAATTTCGGTTTCTACAAGGGTTGTATCTTGCACGGCACAAGAAGTTGTCCCAACTACCATAATTAATACAACGAATAGAAACAAAATACGAAACGTCAAACTAAAACAATTTTTCTGTTTTAATCGATAAAATCCCTATTTAATAATCTGTTTGGACATTTCTATATTTGTTCCGTATATCCGGACAAGATACAATCCATTCGGTAAACGTTCCGTATTTATTGAATGACTTATTCTATTGTATAATTGAATGGAATAGAGTGTTGCTCCCGTTGAATTAATGAGCTGTAAATCCACAGATCCAGTAAGTTGCTTGTTAAAAACAATGTTGAGCTGATCACACACAGGCACAGGATAACATGTAAAATCCATAGAGGTTTCCTTTTGGGTCCTTATGCCCGTATTTATGGCAGTACAGCTGTCTCCTTTTACACTTGTTCCCTTTATCTCCAGATAATCAATGTTTCCTAAACCATCACTGCCTGTGGCTTCCAGACGTATGCCGAAGGTTCCTGCATTTATGCTAACACTTGCCGTTGCGGTTGACCAGTTCGTCCAGGACCCTGTTGCCGGAAAATCTATCGTTTGAATAACGGTATTACCGTTAATCATAAGCTTTCCAGGCCTGTTTCCACCACCTCCATTGGCATACCTGAAAATAAAAGGATAGGTTCCGTCTTCAGAGAACGTTACTTTATAGTTAACTCCCGTACCTGATTCATTTGGTGTATTGGCAAAACCATCTCCGGAAAATCCCGGATTATTGTTATCAATAGTACCGTCTAAACCACAGAAACCCAATTCATTTTCCTGGATCGTACATGATGTTGCACTTTGGCTGCCCACTACAATATGGAAAGTAGTATAACTTTTTGCTCCACATTCATTTGTGTACGTTACAACATAGTTACCTCCTTCATAGTTCTGGATAGTACCTATTGTTATTTCGCGCGTATTTTCATAAAAACCACTTGGGCCATTCCATATCCAGGAACTATTCGATGGAGCTTCGGGACTAATCTTAATATCATCGCCTTCACTTACTTCAACGCTTGTTGTATTAATCCATTCCCCTCCATTAATTTGAATATTTGGGACAATCGTTGTCGGTTCACAAAATGGTTCACTTGCCAAAACCAGGCTGAAATCATCAACGTTTACCCAGTTTCCGCCATTGGCATCCGAATATACTCCGACTTGTATCGATCCATTGGTGACAATGATATCCGGAATACTCACTTGTGTCCAATTGTTGATTGAACTGTTGATTGAATACTCCATTTCACTTCCGCCATAGTTTTTGACATAGATTTTAGATGTATTTTGTCCACCGCTGCTCTTTACCCATGCCGTGAGCCGGAATGTGTCATTGGGCAGTGATATGATTTGATACACGTCATCGACATAAGGTGCGGTACCTGAATGAGATAAAGCCCAGCGTCCCGGTTCATGGCTGCCATTGATATTGCTGGTTGCACTGCCGCTGTTGTTCCATCCGGTTATTTTGGATACAGAGATCCTGTCCGCCTCAATGTTTGGGTTCAACACATAATTGTTTCCACTACCTACCGACCATATTCCTTCGGCAGCATTTATGTTCCATTGACTAAGTGAATGAAAAATTGGTTTATCTCCATCGAAGGTAATGGGACACCATTGATTATACCCAACGCCATTTCCGGCAAAATCAGCCCAACGATCACCCCCGAATACAACAAAAGAACCGGAAGTACCCTGTACCGCAAATGCGAGTCCACTTTGTGTCACATGTGAGTAATCATTTTCTGTACCCTGAATCACAAACTCGGAAGAATAAGGCCCCCAAATATTTGTTGCCGTGATGCAATATGTTTGTGAGGTATTCCAGCCATGAAGGTCCGAAGAAATGAAATAATAAGTGCCGTTATGCTTAAACAGCACGTTCCCTTCACGTCCGCTTCCGCTGTGAATTTCTACAGCGGGTTCTACATAAAGATAATCAGAAGGGCGGAGCCGCGAAATATACTGGTGGGACCTCCCTTCAACATTACAGTATGCCAAATAGGCCTGCCCATCGTCATCGGTAAATACCGATTGGTCCCCGGTCATATCGTTGACCACATTCCCGATGACTCTTTGAGAAGCTACCACTTTAAAAGGGCCTGTAGGCGTATCGCTGGTGGCAAACATGAGACCCGGATAATTTTGAGCAATCAACACATATTTACCGGTTGGTTCGTTATACGCGCAACCAACCCGGCCAATCCAACCGCCCAAACCATCAGCAGTAGTTAACAAGTCCCCTTCAAACTTCCAATTTGCAAGGTCGGTAGAAGAATAACAAGTCATCGTATTAAATTGAGAACCGCTATTCTTCCCTGCACCCGGGTTGTCGTAATAATCATCGGCTCCACTATACCTTACTCCGTACCAATACCAGGTACTGTCCACTTTCAGTACACCCCCGCCTTGGGTATAGATCGGATTCCCGTCTGTGTCATGCCAAAAGACATCGTTCTGAATTACCTGGCTAAAAAGGTCCTTTTGGAATGCCGTTAAAAACCCAGCAAGCAAAAGCAGTGAAATAATCGTTATTTTAAAATTTTCAATATTCTTCATAATAATTTTTTTATGAAATGAAACTTGGATAAAACGCTTACTAATTAAACACAAAAAGTAAAATCGAATTTTCAATCATTGTAATAACGATACGATAAATACTCAAAACTAGCAGCAACCTTTATACAGGAGAAGCACATTTTGGACAGATAAGGAAATAAATTGGCATTATTGCCTCGATATTGGACAGCAAGACATATTATTTTTGCCCGGAATACCGTTTGCCGGGATGTTAATCCTGTTTTGCGACTTTATGGATAATCCAACAGTTTACTTTACATAAATTCAAAAACACCATAACTATTCTGCAAACTTTGCAATCCCCTTAGAGTTTATCGTTTCAATGAATCCATTCTCATCAAAATGAAGACTATCGACACACAACTGACGAAGTACATAACTTTCTTTTTGAGGATAAATTCGATGATAGAGAATATAATCCTGACCCTTATATTGAAAAACAGCGTGATGGCCCGGACCGTATATTGTGCTGTCGGACGATGTTTTTAATATCGGACTGTTTATCCCTTCGTGAAAAGGTCCCAAAGGGGATACAGAGGTTGCATAGCGTATATTGTAGGAAGCATCAATCGCTTTTCCATTGGAGTACATTAAGTAATAAACACGATCCCGTTTTATCATGAACGGGGCCTCAAAATAATTTTCGGGTGTAACATCTAATGGTTCTGCTTTAAAAGTAAGCATATCATCGTTCAGTTCGGCAACAAAACATTTTCCGTTAACCCAATTCCAACCCGATCCCCAATACAAATAGGCCCGGTTGTCGGTATCGATAAAGCATTCGGCATCAATCATGTGGTACCCGGGGGAAAAATCGCTCTTTATCAATGGCGAAGCATCTTCTTTAGCGTTTCGCCATGGGCCAAGAGGATGTTGGGCAACACCGGCCCATACTTCACTTCCTACCGAAACATACATATAAAAAAGCTTATTCGGAGCCTGTACAACCGATGGTGCCCATACGTAGGCTCCTTTTGATGTTGGGCTGGTGCATTGTTTCTTGTTTGGCCAGTTAATATGTTTCTGTTCAAAATGAATAAAGTCGGTAGTTGTAAAAACACCTAATTCTTCATCGCCCCAGGGATCAATCGTTGCATAAATAAAAAAGGTATCGTTATACTGCACGACCGAGGGATCGGCAAAATAACCATTCATAATTGGATTATTGATGGTTTGCGTTGGAGTTTGAGAACACGAGACAAGAATAATAACTGGCAATACTCCGATATACTTCACCCATCCGGGTTTTTCATTTTTTTCACTTCGCATCCTTATGCAATATTGATAGTAAAATTTTTCATTTTTCGGGCGTTGTTAATCAGACTTACTGTTTTGTTACAATTTGACATTAATTGATTTTTAAAACCACTGTTTTCAATAGAGGGGATGATAAGTAGACAATAACGGGTGTATCATCTGTATCCTTCTTCAAATAAATCCTTAAACGGCCATTGATACAACGGTGCTTATTGTCCTGATAATTTTCGGCTACGTTTTTTGAAGCATTCTCCATTCCCAATAACTTTCCTCCCGTAACTTCACAAGTTATCTCATTGTCGGCTAAAATGGAATAGTTCCCATTTGTATCGAGAATTTCAACCTTAATTTGTCTTAGCAGTTCATTGTCGGTTGGTTCAATAACTTTTGCATTAATCTGTGCAGCCAGGGTATTGGTTCCGATTATATTGGCAGCTGCTTCTTTTCCGTTTTTAAAGGCCACAACTTTCAGTTCGCCAGGCTGGAAATCAACATCCCAGGCAATAATTCCGGTTTCGGTATCGTACGGTTTACGTACACCAACAACTTTGGCATTAAGCAGCAGTTCTGCTTCATCACAATTCGTGTAACACAGTACCTGAACCTTGGTGCCGTCATCATAATTCCAGATTTGAGGCGCATCGGTCGACAATCTGATACCCCAACGTCTGTTTTCCGGATTTTCGACCTTTTTAACCGTGCCGATGTAAGCCATTGGCTCATCACTCCACAACGATTTGCGAAAATAACCCCTTGGTTTCACATTTCCTGCCATATCCAACAAGCCGGATTCAAAACCCCTTGAAGGCCAGGCATGAGCTTCTCCCAAATAATCAACACCCGTCCAAAGAAACTGTCCAAAAATAAACTCCTTATCTTTAACCGCTTTCCAGGCATCCAAATCGTGTCGGTTTTCACTTCCATAAAGCACTCTTTCGGGATACCGTTCATGATCCGTGTCGTACTTGTACTCGGTATAGTTATAACCGACAATATCAAGCACAAAAGGGTAGTCGGTATAGTTCGACATGACTGCTCCGGCTAATGCAGCTGTAACAGGCCTTGAATCGTCGGCTTCTTTAACCACGGCAACCAGCTCTTTTGCAATATCCCCCAGCCGTTCCGCCCGTGGATGATCTTCGAGAAAAGCCCGTACAGATTTTTGACTAATGCCTTCATCGGCTAAAACAGGGTGCGTATAAGGATCGTTTGGATAATCAACTTCATTCCCAATGCTCCACATAATAACCGAAGGATGTTTTCGGTCGCGCAATATTTGATCCTTTACATCCCTCCTACTCCATTCTCTGAAATATTGTGATGTACCCTGGTGTCCCGGTGTTCCCCTGTTCCATCCTTCAATCCATTTGTTCTTGGGATATTCCCATTCATCAAAGGCTTCATCCATCACAACAAATCCAAGTTCATCACACAATTCATACAGATAGGGAGCTTGTGGATTATGACTGGTTCGGATGGCATTAACACCCAAACTTTTTAGGGTTTCAAACCGGGTGCGCCAAACTGATTTTGTAGCTGCAGAACCTAAAACACCAGCATCATGGTGAATACATACCCCTTTTAGTTTGGTGTTAATACCGTTTAGCGAAAAACCGGTGTTGGGGTCGAACTCAATTTTCCGTAATCCTGCTTTGATACTGTTTTTATCAACAAGTTCAGAACCATCATAAACCATGGTTTTCAGGGTGTACAGGTAGGGTGTTTCGATGCTCCACAAATTTGGAGATTTAAGCTTCATGGTTTGGCTGAAATCTGTTAAACCTTTGGCCACGGTATTGCCCTTTTTTGACGTTGAGGCAACCTGTTTACCTGAAGCATCAAAAAGTTCATGCACAACTTTAAGCTTTGAGGCCCCGGTAGTATTTTTTATGGTTGTATTTACGGTGACTACAGCAGAATTACTCTCCATTTCAACTTGATAGGCTACTCCCCACAAATCGATATGGATTGGGTTCGCGTACACCAAATAAACATCGCGATAAATGCCCGAACCGGTATACCATCTTGAATCGGCATCATTGCTATGGTCAACTCGAACCGCAATTGAATTTGTTTCTCCCCATTTTATATAAGGAGTTAGTTCATACATAAATGAGATGTAACCATTGGGCCTTTTCCCAACCCATTTTCCGTTTATGAACACTTCACTATTGTTGTAAACACCTTCAAAATAGATGTATACTTTGTTTCCTTTTTCTGCTGCGGGAACCTCCAAGTTTTTACGATACCATGCAATACCACCCGGCAGGTAACCGGTACAACTGGCTAGTTCCGGACTCGCGTTTTGTTGAACGCTCCAATCATGGGGCAGATCGACAACGGGCCATTTGTTGCAATCCATATTTTCTCTGCCACCATACTGAATATCCCCCAGATTGAAATACCAGTTGTCGTTTATTTTTTCTTTGCGCCCAAAATCCTGAGCCTTCACGGCTGTTTCTGCTGCGATTAATAATGCAATTAGAAATATCTTATTCATATTATGTTGTTTATTTTTCGTTTATTTTTCAATCATTCCATATACTTTGCTCAGATACAAAGGATAAAGAGGTTCATGCCTTGTCATATTCATATAGAACAAAGCAAGCATATCGTTTTCGGGATCGATAATATACTCGGTTCCGAACATGCCTCCCCAGGCAAATGCCGAATTTGATACCTGCGGAACTGGCTTTTTATTTTCATTATAAAGTTCAAATCCAAGTCCAAACTGAAAGCCTTTTCCTCCGGAATTAACTTC
>DAIMEA010000144.1:0-9106 GCA_036725585.1 Prolixibacteraceae bacterium
CAGGAAAAGTGTCCAACCCAGTGAGAAAAGCAGGAGCCCCAACAGGGTCACGGCCCACGTTTCGAGATATTTCAGCCCATTCTTCATTTTCTCTTTCATAATAATTGTCTTTCAGTGATTTATATAGATCTATCCCTGCAATGAAACGGCTGCAAAATAAACCAAACAAGAAGAAGGGAAAAATGATGAATGTCAGTACATCAGCGTCTGAAAATCCATTGTTGATCGTCCGTTTCCGGATTTTCGCAGATACATACAAACGTGGAAAAGAACGTTAGCAGTTTGGTCCCGATATTGGTGCATATTTCGTACACAATTGTTGAAAAGAAGGATCATTCCGTTCCCGATTGCTTTCAGGTCAGAGGGGGGATCCCATTCCACCCGATGTTATACCAACAAGAAACCATTTGTACCGGTTTCGCGGAAAGCGGGTTCCATGTTTTCCAAATATGGAGAAAAGTTTTATCTTCACTTTTTTTAAAAAGCATACATGAAGAGCAAAGACCTGTTTTTTTTCTTATCGATAGGGATCTGTGCGGCCTTTATATTATCCGGGAGTAAAGTTGTTTTTGGACAGGACAGTCCATGGTTTACCGAAAAGGAAAAGATGATGGGGAATCGCTTTTTTCTCGAATTGGAGGGCGGAGGAATGGTGCCCTACATGCATTACCCGGAACGTACAGATTTTCAAATCGATGAAAACATGCTCTTTCTGCCCGGGGGGGGGCTCATCCTTCGGATGCAAAGGGGAAAGTGGTTTTCGTGGCTTCCGGGCATCCATTACCTGCAACAGGGCACGCACATCGTTTCTCCTGACGAATACATTGCAAAACTGCATTTTGCCCGAATTTCATTACCGGTCGAAGCAGCGGTTCCCTTTGTTTCGAAACGGCACAAAACGAATTCTGCTTTTTTGATCTTCGGCGGGCCCTATGCAGCCTTTCCTTTCCCGGGCAAAGTCCACAGCGGAGAATGGGAACTGCCTGTTTTTGAAAACAGTTTAACCTCCTTCAATTGGGGATTCGAAGCCGGTATTGGGTTTCGGATCGAAACCTTTTCACTGACCTCAAAAAACAATCTGAATTTGCGTTTTTCCTGGATGCAGGGACTGAGTGATTCCTTTTCACCCGAAGAGAAAGCTTTAACGAACGATGCCCACTTCGATCGTTTCCCTTTTCTCAAAGGGAAACGAGTTCTATCGGGGCTGAAAGCCACCTTGTCGATTGAGATCCCGTTCAGGGAGCACAGGGTAATCAGCTTTACGGCGGGAAGCGACGGGAAAAAAAACTACAAAAAGATCGTCATCATCGACGAAAAATAAGCCTCATTTTACCACTACGTTAATGATTTTCCCGGGCACCACAATGGTTTTCACGATTTGTTTTCCTTCTGTCCATTTCAGCGCCATTTCGTGGGCATGTACCGTTTTCTCCACTTCCGGAACCGAAAGGTTCAACGGAAGCGTGAGTTTAAATCGCATTTTCCCATTAAACGACACAGGGTATTCAAAGGTATCTTCTTCCAGGCAACTTTCGTCGACAAGAGGCCAGGGTTGTTGGCTTACCGAGGGCTCCCTTCCGATAAGATTCCACAGCTCTTCGGCCAGATGAGGGGCAAAAGGAGCCAGGATCTGGAAAAAAGTCGCGGCCGTTTGGGTCCGGACTTTCCCCTTTTTGTAACAATGATTGGTGAAAATCATCATCTGGGAAATGGCCGTATTGAATTTCATTTCTTCGATATCGTCGCCTACTTTTTTCAGGGTCTGATGGAGCACTTTCAGCGTGTCGCTCTCTTCATTTCCAACCGAGAGATTGTCGGGATTGGCAAAGAAATAATAAACCCGTTTCAGAAAATTATAAACTCCTTTCACTCCAGTGTCGGTCCAGGGTTTGGTCGCATCGAGCGGTCCCATGAACATCTCGTACAGGCGGAGCGAATCGGCGCCATAATGGGCTACTACATCATCGGGATTGACGACATTTTTAAGCGATTTCGACATTTTCGCCACAATCTGCTTGAGCTCTTCCCCTGTATCAACATGAAAGAAAGATCCTTCCCGTTCTTCAACCCGGTCGGAGGGCACTTTCGAACCGGCAGCTGTTTCGTAGGCAAAAGCCAGGATCATTCCCTGGTTGAACAGCTTCTGATAAGGTTCATCGGTCGATACAATTCCGAGATCGTACAACACTTTGTGCCAAAAGCGGCTATAGAGTAAATGCAAAACGGCATGCTCGGCCCCGCCAATGTACAGGTCGACCGGCATCCAGTATTTTTCCTTTTCAGGGCTGAAAGGTTCTTGGTCGTTTTTGGGATCGATGTAGCGGAGATAATACCAGCACGAGCCGGCCCACTGGGGCATTGTATTGGTTTCTCTTCTCCCTTTCCGGCCGTTCCCGTCGGTTACTTCGAGCCATTCAGGTACGTTGGCCAGGGGCGATTCGCCCGATTCTCCGGGCTGATAATGATCGGTCCGGGGCAATTCAACCGGCAAATGATCGTCGTCGACCGCTGAAACTTCCCCATCTTCCCAATGGATAATGGGGAAAGGTTCGCCCCAATAACGTTGCCGACTGAACAACCAGTCGCGTATTTTGTAATTAACCGTTGCTTTGCCCAGGTCATTCTTTTCGAGCCAATCGATAACGGTTTGAATTCCTTCTTTTTTGCTCATACCGTTAATATCCAGCCCCAGGTCGGGATTTGCCGACCGGATATAGGCTCCGTCTTCGGTCCAGCAAGCATCGCCGGCCCTAACTTTTTCCCGAAGCGCCGGATCATCGATATCGGGATCGAGGATGCACACAACGGGTAATCCAAAGGTTTTGGCAAATTCAAAGTCGCGGGTGTCGTGTGCAGGTACGGCCATAATAGCGCCGGTACCGTAGCCCATCAGCACATAGTCGGCCACCCAAACCGGGATTCGTTTCCCGGTAAGCGGGTTAAGGGCATAACGTCCGGTGAAGACACCGGTTTTTTCCCGGGCCAGTTCGGTCCGATCGAGGTCGCTTTTCAGGGCAGCGGCTTTTTGGTATGTCGCTACCTGTTCCCGGTTTTCCGGGGTCACGATCGTGTCGACCCAACTGTGCTCGGGCGATATGACCATATAAGTTGCGCCAAAGAGCGTATCGGGGCGGGTGGTATAAACCCGGAGTTTTCGATCCATGCCTTCGAGGGCAAAATCGACTTCGGCTCCGGTCGATTTTCCGATCCAGTTCCGTTGCATGTCCTTAACACCGGCCGGCCAATCGAGCCCTTCAAGCCCCTGCAGGAGGCGCTCGGCATAGAGCGGAATGCGCAACATCCATTGCTTCAGAAAACGACGTTCCACTTCTTTGGTCCCGCATTTTTCATGGGAACCATCGTTCAGCACTTCTTCGTTGGCACATACCGTTTTGCAATGGTTGCACCACCAAACCTGTGCATTATCGTAATATGCCAGACGTTTCGAATCGATATAGTTCCGAACGGCCTGCCTGCCTTCGGTTTGAATAGCATCCGGTATCGGAAGTTCGTTAATGGGGCGTCCCTTTTGAAGCGCCGCATCGAACCATGTATTGTATAAACGGATAAAAATCCATTGGGTCCACTTAAAATAGGATGGATCGGTGGTATTGATTTCCCGCTCCCAGTCGTAGCTCAAACCCAGCGCCTGAATCTGGCGCCGGAACGTATCGCAATTTCTCCGGGTAGTGATGGCCGGATGGGTACCGGTTTGAATGGCATATTGTTCGGCCGGAAGACCAAAGGCATCCCATCCCATAGGGTGCAAAACATTATAACCCTTTGCCCTTTTGTATCGACAAATGATATCGGTGGCCGTGTATCCCTCAGGATGGCCCACGTGCAGGCCCGACCCCGAAGGATAGGGAAACATGTCGAGACAATAAAATTTGGGTTTGGACAAGTCGACCTCACTGGCAAAAAGCTTGTTTTCGAGCCAATAGTCTTGCCACTTTTTTTCAAATGCGGAAAAATTATATTCCATTCGTTTTCGATATAAACCGGGTTGAACAATTAAGGGGCAAAAATAGAAAATATGTTCGGGCAAAAAGGGAAACACCGGCTCATTTTTCGTTTTGGCTTCGATAGATAATAAAAAGGTGAACAAAAATCATGGAAAAAAATGCCCTCAGCTATTCCTTCGCTGCTTATGAATGTTTAAATTTATCAGCAGAAACCACGAAAACCGACAAAGCAATGAAAAGTAAGTTAAAAGAGTTTTTTGCCGAGGGGGATTTTCATCTAAAAGAGGCGAAATCGTTGTTTTTTCACCATCAGGAAGAACAATGCAATGCAACCTGCCAGAGTTGCAAAGCAGTAAAGAAATATCTCGATGCATATGAGTATCACTTCAACGAGCATTTTAAGCCCACCGAAAACATGCATTTGTTAATGCGAACCCTGATCCGGCAGGATCCGGATTTTGAAAAATTTTATGCACCTGTTTTTGATGTGAAGTGTTTTGCCGAGGAAGCCCTGCACCATAAAGACGAATTTTTTCTGTACGACAGTGAGGTCGATAAACTCATGCATTCCATCATGGAATTAAGAACGTACATTGCCGAAAAAGTCGGATTCAAAAAAGAATTTCTCTTTGGTGCAACGAAAAACAAATTCATGGGTACCTGATCCGTGACCCGATAAACTTATTCCCGGGAAAAAAACACTTCCGGGTGGATGAACGCAATAGAAATGACAGACGGGGGATTGTACTTCCTTGTTTTTGCTTTCTAGTCGAGTTTCAGGACTGCCAAAAAAGCCTTCTGGGGTACTTCGACGTTCCCGACTTGTTTCATTCGCTTCTTGCCGGCTTTTTGCTTTTCGAGCAGTTTCCGTTTTCGGGTGATGTCGCCTCCATAACATTTGGCCGTTACGTCCTTACGAACAGCCTTGACCGTTTCGCGTGCGATGATTTTCGCACCAATCGCTGCCTGTATGGCCACATCGAACTGTTGCCTTGGAATCAGTTCTTTTAACTTCTCGCACATTCTCCGTCCAAAGCGCTCGGCATTGTCGAAATGGATGAGCGATGAAAGGGCATCGACCGGTTCCCCGTTCAGGAGGATATCGAGTTTAACCAGCCGGGCAGGTTTGTGCCCAATGATGTGATAATCGAACGAAGCATAACCTTTGGATATGCTCTTTAACTTGTCGTAAAAATCGAAAACAATTTCAGCCAGGGGAAGATCGAACGTCAGTTCGGCCCGGTTGGCACTGATATAGGTTTGTTTTACCAAAGTACCCCGCTTGTCGAGGCAAAGGGTCATGATGGGGCCAATGTATTCGGTATGGGTAATGATTTGTGCCCGGATATAAGGTTCCTCGATCATCTCGACGGCCATGGCATTGGGCATTCCGGAAGGATTGTATATGGTGTACTTTTCGTCCTTTTTGGTATGCACGATGTATTCAACGTTGGGAACCGTGGTAATGACATTCATGTCGAATTCCCGGTCGAGGCGCTCCTGAATAATTTCCATGTGCAGCAAACCCAGGAAGCCGCATCGGAAACCAAAGCCCAGAGCCAGCGACGATTCGGGTTCATAAGTCAGTGAAGCATCGTTGAGCTGTAGTTTTTCCATGGCCGCACGGAGATCTTCGTAATCATCGGTTTCGACCGGATAAACCCCGGCAAATACCATGGGCTTCACCTCCTGAAAACCTTCGATGCGTTGCTTGCATCCATTGCGGACATGTGTGATGGTGTCGCCCACTTTCACTTCCTTGGCGGTTTTGATATTGGATATGATGTAACCCACATTTCCTGTTCCCATTTCGGGACGGGGATCCATCCCCATGCGAAGCACACCAATTTCGTCGGCCAGATATTCCCGGTCGGTGGCAAAAAAACGTACCTTATCACCCTTTTTCAGGGTTCCGTTTACTATTTTGTAATAGGCAATGACCCCCCGGAAAGGGTTGAAAACCGAGTCGAAAATCAATGCCTGGAGCGGAGCTTCGGGGTCGCCCGTGGGAGGCGGAATGTCGCTCACGATACGTTGCATAATTTCTTCAACCCCTTCACCGGTTTTTCCGCTGGCCCGGATAATTTCTTCCCGCTTACAACCGATCAGTTCAATGATTTGATCTTCGACAACTTCAGGCATGGCATTGGGCAGGTCCATTTTGTTCATCACCGGGATAATCTCCAGGTCGTGTTCGATGGCAAGATACAGGTTGGAAATGGTTTGTGCCTGAATCCCCTGCGTGGAATCAATGATCAGCAGGGCGCCTTCGCAGGCAGCAATCGAGCGCGATACTTCATACGAAAAATCGACGTGACCCGGGGTATCGATCAGGTTAAAAATATAGGCTTGTCCGTCGAGTTCATACTTCATCTGTATGGCATGGCTTTTAATGGTAATTCCCCGCTCCTTCTCCAGATCCATGTTATCGAGAACCTGGTCGGTCATGTCCCGCTCACTGATGGTTCCCGTGTACTGCAACAGGCGGTCGGCCAGGGTGCTTTTCCCATGATCGATGTGGGCTATAATGCAAAAATTCCGGATGTACTTCATGTGTTGATATTGCTAAAACACTGATTTTCGTATTGTTTCCTCTTTTTAAAAAATCATCGCAAAGATACACGATTTTTTGAATCGGAAAAGAGCGCTTTTATCGGGCTTTTTGTTCTTCCAAACATCATACAAGACGGGATGAACCTTTTTACAAAATAAATAGTGTTGCCCGGGGAAATAGAAAAAGAGTGGACCGTACTGAAAAAAATTGCTTTTCCTGATCGGTATATGGAAAAATGAAAAGGACTTTTTTTATTTTCGTAGCCTCAAAATTGAGTGACAAATTAATGAAACCGGAAGTTTATCTGTTTCATTTCCGGCAAATTCGGTTTTGAATCTGAAAGTTGAATGGAAACGAAGCGAAAATCATTGATGGGAAGAACGAAATTAATCTGAAACCTGAAATCTGAAAATAAATATGGGAAGAGCATTTGAATACCGCAGAGCGGCCAAAGAAAAACGTTGGGACAAGATGTCGCGGATTTTTCCAAAATTAGGGAAAGCCATTACCGTTGCAGCCAAAGCCGGTGTTCCCGATCCTGAGATGAATGCTGCCTTGCGAACCGCTATCCAAAATGCCAAAGCACAAAACATGCCCAAAGCCAACATCGATGCGGCCATTAAACGGGCAAGCGGAAAAGATGCCGAAGCATACATTGAAGAATTATACGAAGGCAAAGGCCCCTATGGCGTAATGATTTTAGTGGAATGCATGACCGACAACCATACCCGCACCGTGGCCAACATGAAATGGATTTTCAACAAGTGGGGAACCGGACTAGCCCCGTCGGGTTCGATGGTCAGCATGTTTTCTCGTAAGGCCGTGGTCGAATTTGAGATGCCTTCAGGCAAGGATCACGACGAACTGGAAATGGAGCTGATCGATGCCGGACTGGAAGAGCTTTCGGAAAATGAAGGCACTTCTTATGCCTATGCCGATTACACCGATTTCGGATCACTTACCAAAGCCTTCGAAGATCTCAAAATCGATATCAAAAAAGCTACTTTGCAATATCTTCCCACTGCTCCGATTGAACTCAGTGAAGAACAGATGGAAGAAGTGGAAAAGCTGCTCGATAAAATTGAGGAAGACGAAGACGTGCAGCAGGTGTTCACTAATATTGCCTGATCGTAACGAATATTCCCGCATTGATTTCATATCGATAGAAGGTATGTTTGGGCGGTTCCACTTTTTGGGCAACCGTATTTCCCTCTGTCCATGTATGTACAGAACGGTCGTAATTCATGCTTCGTTCGCTGTAAAAAAAGTTGGTATTATAAAGAATGCCCAATACGCCTCTTTCACCTTCAAGGACTTTTATCCTCAGATTTATGCGGGGATTGATATAGGGTTGAAAAGCCAGCTTTGTCTGGTAATGATACCCTTGAATTTCGTTTGAAAACTGTTTCTTCAAATAGAGCCATGTCTCTTCTTCGAGGAAAGAAGCCAAGCCTAAATTGCACATCATAAGAACCTCAACCCGTCGGAATATATTCAACCGCAAAATTGGAGAAAAAGAAAAGCCAAGGTCTCCTGTTTGAAACTCACGCCTGTTTCTATCAAGGTCAATATACCCGGGATTCGTGTTGTGTTGACCAATCTCAAAGTCGAGCATACAGAAAGTTTTCAGGTAAATCATCAAATCCAGTCCCAGATAATCGGAAAAGAAATAATCGGAAAAAAAATCTAATTCCTCCGGTTTAAGATTGTTGAAAAAAAAACCCGTTAATCCGACATGAAGTTTATCGTTCACATGATACTCCACCCCTAAACCCCTGTTCGACAATGAATGCATCCGAACAGGTTTCGCGTAGTTCAAAAAATCGAAGTCGATACCCGGTTGCTGGCGTTCGACATCAACGTGCCGATAACCTGATGTAATGGAAAACTCAATTCTTTGTTGTCTATCCTGCGCTCTCAGAAATAGTCCGTGGAGCAGAAAGACCGAAAACAGAATAATTGCGCTTTTCATGGTGCGGGAATTATTGTAAACAGATGGGTTGAGTCGGACAATACTACACGGTTATCGAGATAAACAGAAACCGTGATCTGTGCGAGTAAATTCTTTATCGATCTTTTAAAATCATTATCCCGTTACCTGCCTCTGTATTTAAGCAGATAAACCTGTATAAAAATACCATCTTTCATCTTGTCATCCCTCACGGTATCGGTTTTAATGAGTTCCGATTCCGATAAAACAAGGTCCAGATTTTCAACGTTCAAATCAAGGTTGTTAAACCTGACCACACAAAATTCTTCACCGGGCTGCAGAAATTCACCGGGTTGTTTGTATTGCTGTACCTCGGTAAAGGCATCTACATTCGACATTTCGGCCTCCAGCCAGTAATGGCTCAATCCCGAATTGCCGGTGTATTCCACCATAGGGCCGGCAGTTATTTCGGTAATATGCATGATTTTCCGGATTTCGGGATACGTGGCAGCAATGTATTCGATGGTTTGCTTGTAAGGGCCGTATGAAAAACGGTAAGCAGAGAGCGAAACCCTTACTCCCAGGAATACGATTGCCGATAGGATAATTATTTTCAGCCATTTTGCCTTCATCCCGATCAAAAGAACCGTAAGCGGG
>DAIMEA010000145.1:0-9070 GCA_036725585.1 Prolixibacteraceae bacterium
AACAAGAACGACCCCGGTAATCGAACGGTTGTTATCGAATATGGGCGCTCCGCTGTCGGCAATGGGAATCCTGCGGCCATCCTTCGACAACAAAACGGTATGGTTGGCCAGCCCAACCACTTCCCCTTCGCGAATCACCCTCTTGACCGGATTGGGAACCGATTCGCCGGTTTCTTCGTTGAAGATGGCAAACACCTCGTCAATTTGCTGTTGTATGGCTTCCTTTTCTGTCCAGCCTGTAAGTCGTTCGGCCACCGGGTTCATGTGGACCACCCGCCCCTCCCGGTCGGATGTGATCACGGCATCACCGATGCTGTAGAGTGTCGTCCGATACGTTTCACGGGTTTCGTAAAGCTTTTTATAGAAATTTTTCTGGCCCCATGCATACAGAAACAAGAAAATTCCGGAAACGAATAACAGAAGCAGCAGCGAAAAAATCCATTGGTTCCTTGAATTAAAAAAGATTTCCTCCATGAGTTCAGACCGGTCGATTTTGGCCACCATATACCAAGGTGTGCCAGGTATGCTGTCGGTATAGGCCAGGACATCCTCGCCCCGGTAATCCACCCCCTCGAAAAAGCCAACATTTCCCAAAACAGCATGAATGGCCGGAACATCTTTTTCCTGAAAGGAAATCTTCAGCTTCATGGCTGTTTCATCCTGATGCCGAAGATTGTTTAAAAACAAAGCATGGTCCTTTTCCTTTCGTACTAAAAGGGTTTCGGCAGTGCGACTGGCAACAGGCCATTTCTGAATGGCCGGGAACAGATTCTGGTCGGGATCGTGGCGAAAACAGATAAAAGCAACCGGATCCTGGGCGAGATCCATAAAAACGGGTGCAAAGAAATCGATATAAACCCTTTGTTCTTTATCACACAGGTATAGCCCCGAAGATTTGGGTTTTCGGTCGACCTGGATCTGCTTGAGAATTTGCGGGTGGAAAATATCCATACCGGGCGTTTCCGAATCGGAAGAAATTCTCTGCTGAAGATCCGGTGTAAAAAGCAGGACGGAAAAAAAACCATGTTCCTGGCGGATGTTGTTGAGTTTTTCCCTCAGCTCCGTGCTGTTATTTCCCGAAGGCTTTTCGATCCACCGGACAATGTCGCGGATCAAAAAAATATTTTGCGAAATCACCGAAGCATCGTTCAATTCATCGGCATACCATTCCGACAACTGATCGATTTTTAATATGGCGATAGCATTCAGTTCATCTTTAGCCTGATTGATAACTTTAATCCTTTCTCTCCGAAAGTAGCCATTCACCAGCAAAAGCATAATCAGAGACACTAAAAGGAAAAAAAACGTAAAAAAAATATGCGCCTTTTGTTTCACCTTTACCTGAAATGTTCAGCCTGAAAAGTACAAATTTTTTTCATCCTCCTGATCTGATATGGCAAAAATTCACCTATGTCCAGCAAAGAAAAAATAAGTTTGTATCTTTCGGTTGAATTCTACAAAAACACATCACGAATGGAACATTTTATCGAATGGGCTTTTTGGCAGGGTATTCTGGAAAAGATCGTCTTGTGGTTTGCCATCAACATTCCCGGACTAATCATGATTGCTCTTATCCTCATCATCGCTCTGTGGCTTTTGAAGTTTTTTATCAAACGGATTTCCCGTTTGATTATTCACCGGGCCCGAAAAAATGAAAACGTCGATGAAAACGAAACCGAAAAAAGAATCAATACCCTGATGGGCATTGTTTTGGGGCTGGGAAGAATTGTTGCCTGGTCGGTTGCCATCATGATTCTATTGAAGAAATTGGGAATCGATATTGCCCCCATACTGGCCGGAGCGGGGATCATTGGCCTGGCCGTGGGATTTGGCGCCCAGGAGCTGGTGCGCGATTTTATTTCCGGCTTTTTCATGTTGCTCGAGAACCAGGTCCGTACCGGCGATGTAGCCATTATTAACGGGACCGGGGGACTGGTCGAAAAAATTGAAATGCGCACCATCACTCTCCGCGATTTTTCGGGTGTAGTGCACATTTTTCAAAACGGAAAGATTAATTCACTCTCCAACATGACCAAGGAATGGTCGGCCATGGTTTTCGATATCGGAGTTGCCTACAAAGAAGATCCCGACGAAGCCATGCGCATTATGAGCGAAGTGGGTGCAGACATGCAACACGATGAGGTTTTTGGCCCCCTGATTTTGGAACCCATCGAAGTTGTCGGGGTAGATAAGCTGGCCGACAGCGCCGTAGTGATCCGAGCCCGGATCAAAACCAAGCCCAGCGAACAATGGCTCGTTGGAAGGGAATACAGGAAACGCTTGAAAAAAGCCTTCGACCAAAGAGGAATAGAAATACCCTTCCCCCACACCACCATCTATTGGGGCGAAAAAATCGAGGTGCTGCGAATTAAGAACGAAAAATAAGCACTATTTCCAAATTAGTCATTAAATTACGGGGCATTTTCATGCAACAAGTGAATCAATTTAAACACATCGATATGGACCGAAACAATTTAGCAGAACTGTACACCCAATCGTTCCGGGAAAACTGGGACCTGCCGGTATTTTCCGATTATGAAGGGGCCGAATTCCGTTACCGGGATGTCGCCCAGTCGATCCAAACCCTGATGATCATGTTCAACAAAGCAGGTCTGAGAAAAGGGGAAAAAGTAGCTATTTACGGGCGTAACTCCGCCAACTGGGGCAAGGTCTTCCTGGCCTGTATGGCCTATGGCGCTGTTGCCGTACCCATTTTACCTGATTTTGTACCCGAGAATGTCCACCATATTGTCAACCATTCGGGTTCGCTTTTTCTTTTCGCAGCCAAGCCGCTCTGGGTAACGCTCGATCCCCAGAAAATGAAGAACCTCAGGGGATGTATTGCCATCGAAGATTTCTCGATTCTGAACTGTCCGAACGACGACCTGAAAAAATATTCGGAGGAAGGACTGAAAATGATGCAGGAAGAAGTGGTGAAAAAGCAGGACTTTGCCTTCACCGTTACCCCGTCCGATGAGCTTCAGATTTTATCCTACACATCCGGTTCTTCCGGTTTTTCGAAGGGAGTAATGATCCCTGTCCGGAGTGTATTTTCCAATGTCCTTTTTGCACAGGACAATATGCCCCTTAAGTCGGGCGATAAAATCGTCTCCTTTTTGCCCATGGCCCATGTATTCGGCTTGTTGTTCGAATTTTTGTTCCCGGTAACCGTAGGTTGCCACATTACCTTTTTGAACAAAATGCCCAGTCCGCCTGTGCTGATCAAATCGTTCCAGGACATCAAACCCCATCTGATCCTTTCGGTTCCACTGGTTATTGAAAAAATTTACAAGAAAAGGTTGTTGCCCACCCTGCAAAAACCCATTATGAAAGTACTGTTGTCGATTCCCCTGATCAACGGGATCTTGCACAAAAAAATCAGGGCAAAACTGGTCGACACCTTTGGCGGACGCTTCCACGAAATTGTCATAGGCGGAGCCGCCTTAAGTTCCGAAGTGGAAAACTTCTTCCGCAAAATCAAATTTCCCTTCACCATCGGATATGGAATGACCGAGTGCGGTCCGCTTATCAGCTATGCTGCCTGGGATGTCACCCAGCCCTTCTCGGCCGGCAAACTTGTCGAACGCATGGAGGTCCGGATCGACTCCGACGACCCCTACCACACCGTTGGCGAGATCCAGGTACGGGGCGAGAATGTGATGCTGGGCTATTACAACAACGACGAAGCCAACCGGAATGCCTTCACCGACGACGGCTGGCTACGAACCGGCGACCTGGGCGTGATCGACCGGGAAAATTTCATTTACATTAAAGGCCGGTCGAAAAATATGTTGCTCGGCCCCAGTGGTCAGAACATCTACCCCGAAGAACTCGAAGCCCGCTTGTGCAACATGCCCTACATTCTTGAATGCGTTGTGGTACAGCGCGACTCAAAACTGGTTGCCCTTGTTTATCCCGACAAGGAGGCTCTTAAAGCCAACCATCTCGACGAGAACGCACTGGATGTGATTATGACCGAAAACCGGAAAAATTTCAACCATACGGTCGCTGTTTTCGAACAATTATCCCGTGTTGAGATCGTGAACGAAGAGTTTGAGAAAACACCCAAGAAAAATATCAAGCGATTCCTGTATACCTGATACGATGCAGCATACAAAATTTTCATGGATCGTTCTGGAATGCCCCGATTGCGGGGAACAATACTCGGTTTTCAGCGATCCCGAAATACCGTCGGAAAAAAGGATGCTCTATTCCGACGGTTTTTTTTGGGATCCCATTCACTGGAGAACCCCCCGGATTATTGGTTGTGTAACCTGCGAATCTGGTTTTTTCCCTGAAAAAGGAAAAATGATCGCCTCGATCCCGATTGGTGAAGATACAGGGAAGTGGACAAAACTTAAACGGGCCGAACCGCCGAAAGCCGGCAACCTGGCCCTGGAATTGCGTATCCGGAAAAAAATCGAACCGGAAAACGAAAAAAACATCCGGATCGAGTTTTGGTATGCCGTAAACCATAGCGATGAAGGGCGACAACGGTTCGATACGAACGAACGCTTCCGGAATTTCTGGCTCGAAAGTCTGGAAAAGCTCGAAGCCCTCCTCTCTGCCGAGAAAAGCGAAGACCGGCTTTTAAAAGCCGAAGTGAACCGGCAATTGGGCCGTTTTGAAGACTGCATCCTCCTGCTGGCATCCGAAACCGACTCGCGATCTCTTGCCATCAGCAGGGAAGCAGAAAAGAAAAACCGAACTGTTTTTACTCTTTAATCCGCTCATTCCTTAATAATTCTTAAAAATCGGTCTGACTCCCCCGACCAAGCTGTTTTTCGGCAATGGCATATCGGCGAAAAACCATTATTTTTGCCTGACAAAACAGGCAGAATGAGAATTTTTCCGATCCATATTATTTTCTTATTGTTTTTGGGATGGAACGTTGCTTTTGGCCAGACAACGATCACCCAAAACCAATCCCAACTCGCCTCATCCTTTTACCGGAACGGGGAGTATGAAAAAGCCGCCCCCCTGTACCTCGATCTGTATGAAAAATCGAACGTACAGTATTATTTTGAAAATTATATCAATTGCCTGGTCGGAATGAAGGATTTTGATGAGGCAGAAAAAGCGCTGAAAAAACAATTAAGAAAGCTCAAAGATCCCAACCTGCAAATTATCCTTGGCTTTGTGTACAAAGAAATGGGCGACAACGCGAAAGCCTACTCCCTGTTCGATGAAATCGTCGAAAACCTGAATCCCAACAAAGGGGCAGTCATTTCGGTTGCCAATCAATTTTTCAACAAACGGGAATTTGAGTATGCTGAAAAATCGTACATGAAGGGGCGCCAGCTCATCCCGGGTGAAATGTTCCGTTCGAATATTGCCACGGTATATGCCTATACCCGGAATTATCCGAAAATGATGGAAGAATACATGCAGATGCTCCGGGAGGACGAAGGAAGCCTTCCGGGAATCCAGGGGCGTCTAAACTCCCTGTTGCGATTCGATTTCGACCAATCGCTGCGCAATACGGTTAAACGCGAAGTCCTCCTGGGCATACAGCAAAATCCGGGAATTATTGTCTATAATCGCTTATTGATCTGGTTTTTCATCCAGGACCAAAATTACCAGCAAGCCCTCACCCATGCCATTGCCCTCGACAAACGTACCCATTCCGAAGAAGAAGAAATTTTAAATTTCACCCGTTCGGCAGCCCAGCTCGACCAGTTCGAAATTGCCCGCCTGGGACTGAACTATCTTGCCGGACGCAAACCGGTGGTGAAAAATATCGTGGATGTGAAAAAGGAAATGGTGAATGTTGAATACCGCCGATACATTTCGCTGCCCAAAAACCAACGGGAGCATCCCGGGAATCTGGTTTCCCATTTTGAGAACATTCTGAACGAACTGGGTTACACAAACCAAACGGTTTCTTTTGCCATCGTCTTTTCGCATTTTCTGGCATTTCACCTTAACGAAACCGATAAGGCAAACGAAGTACTTTCGCGTGCACTGGGCGCCCGCGAACTGACCAATCAACAACGATCGGCCATCCAACTCGAACAAGCCGATCAAATGGTCTACAACAACCAACTATGGGAATCGACCCTGCTCTATGCACAGATCATCGAAAATAATCGGGAAAACCCTCTGGGCGACGATGCAAAACTTAAAAAGGCCAAACTGGGTTTTTACCTGGGGGATATTGCCTGGGCCAAAGCCCAGCTCGATGCCCTGAAAGCCAGCACGTCAAAACTAATCGCGAATGATGCCATGGAACTCTCCCTCCTTATATCCAGTCATTTTGAGCTCGACACGGTTTCAGAGCCCATGCAACTGTTTGCCCGGGGCGATTTACTCATTTACCGGAACAAAGACGCTCAGGCCCTGGCTACCTACGATTCAATCGGCGCCTTTTACCCCAACCATTCGCTCAGCGACATTATCCTGATGCGAAAGGCATTTCTCTTTGAAAAAGAATTCGATTATGAATCGGCCCTTTCGTATTACGAACAGTTGGTCCGAAATTACCCCTGGTCGACCTCGGCCGACGATGCCCTGTACAAAATAGCCCTGCTTTATGAAAACCGGTTCGGACAAAGCGAAAAAGCCCAGGAATTATACAAACAAATCATGATCGAATATCCCTCGAGCATTTATGTAACCGATGCCCGAAAACGATACCGGATTTTACGGGGCGATCCCATCGAGACGGAAGCATTTCCGGTTGATAACGAAAGTGAATTTTTCCGGGGTGGAGGCGCATTCTGATATTCCCGTCCCGGGCAACAAGGCACGGGCTGTGCCGCTTGCTCTGATTACCGTTCTCTTTTGGTCGACTGTAGCCACTGCATTTAAAATCGGGCTAAAGGATCTTTATCCCGCACAATTAATCTTTATCGCTTCAGGCACAACCCTCCTGGTCCTGATCCTAATTCTTTCTTTCGAGAAAAAAATCGGGCAAATCTTTCGGCTTCGTTTTCGTCACTACCTGTGGGCCGCCTTTTTGGGCATGCTCAATCCTTTTGCCTATTATCTGCTCATTTTTAAGGGGTATTCCATCCTTCCGGCCCAGGTAGCCCAACCCACAAACATGATCTGGCCCATTGTTTTGGTCCTCTTATCGGTTCCCCTGCTGAAACAAAAAATCAGGATACAACATATCCTTGCTCTTCTGATCAGTTTTGGGGGCGTTCTGCTCATTGCCTCCATGGGGAAAACCTTGCGCTTTGGAAAAGAATACCTAAGCGGAATTGCCTTTTGCCTCGCCAGTTCGGTCATTTGGTCGTTTTACTGGATTCTCAGCGCCCGAAACAAAACAGAGCCGGTATTGGGTCTTTTTCTGAATTTTTTGTTTGGCTTTATTTATCTGTTCCTTGTTCTGTTACTCGACCACCAGCTTGCTTTGCCAACCGGAAATGGTTTACTGGCCGGAATCTACATCGGAATTTTCGAAACAGGAATATCGTTTGTGCTATGGTTGAAAGCCATGTCGGCATCCGACAACAACGCACGGATTGCCAATCTGATCTACCTGGCACCTTTTTTGTCGCTTATTCCCATTCATTTTATTCTTAAGGAACCCATTCCACCAACAACGTTGATTGGTTTATTTTTTATAATTTCCGGAATTTTGGTACAACAAATACGTTTAAAGAAATATGATTCAAAAAAATAAATATTCTTCCCGTATTCTGGCCTTCGTGATGCTTTTCACCCTGGGGATCCTGTTTTCATGCAATAAGGATTTCCCCGAGCCGACAGAAAAAACAGCCAACGAGTACATTTACGAAAAATTCATCGATTGGTATCTTTGGTACGACGAGATTCCGGTGATCGACCCCAACGGGATTGAATCCCGCGAAGCGCTGGTCGATTCCATCCGCAACCCGGTCGACAACTGGAGCTTTGTTGCCTCGTACACTACCGTGCAAAGCTGGTACCAAAAAGGGGAATACACCGGATTTGGCGCCGGTTTCATGATTGATAACGAACAGACTATCCGGATTACCCACGTGTATACCGACTCACCCTTTGGCCGTCTGGGTGTGGAACGGGGCTGGAAAGTACGATCGGTAAACGGATACACTGTCCAGGAACTGGACCGGGTGAACGAAGCCCTGAATTCGGAAGAAGAAGTGGTTTTCGAAATGGAAGACCGGGACAGTGCTTCCCATCGTTTCTCCGTAAAACGTGGAAGCATTCATGCGAATTCGGTCCTGCACCACAGCATACATCCCTCAGGTAATCGAACCATCGGTTACCTGGTTTTCGACAGTTTCCTGAATACCTCTTCTGCCGAACTTAAGGCCGTTGCCGATACCTTTTCCCGGGAACAAATTACCGACCTGATTGTGGATCTGAGGTATAACGGAGGTGGCCTGAACAGTGTGGCGTACCAACTGGTGGGCATGATTGGGGGCGAACGGGTAAAAGGTCAGGTGATTTCAACGGTTCAGCACAACCCGAAACACAGTTCGCAAAACGAATCGACCCGATCGGAATACGAAGGTACCGTATTCCCTGTCTCTTCGGTTTATTTCATTACAACGAGCCATACAGCGTCCGCCAGCGAGCTGGTTATCAATGCACTCGAACCCTATATGGATGTTCGCCTGGTGGGAGAAAACACCCACGGCAAACCCGTTGGAATGTACATCTTCAACGTCGAAAAGTATGATTTAGCCATCGTTCCGGTCAGTTTCAAGAGTGTCAACAGCGAGGGTTTTGGCGACTATTTCCGGGGCCTGCCTGCCGACTTTTTTGAAAACGACGATCTTACAAAAAACTGGGGCGACCCGGAGGAAGACATGCTGAAAACAACCCTCGGGCTCATTTCCAATCCCATTGCATCAGCCACAGGCACAAAAAGCCAGGCGGTACGAAGCTCCACGCCCTGGCCCTATACGGGAATCCACCAAATAATCGGGGCATGGTAGGCGAAACAACCCGGACTATCCTGGGTATCGACCCGGGAACCAACATCATGGGATATGGTGTTTTAAACGTTTGCGGACAAAGTACAAAACTGGTGACCATGGGCATTATTACACCGGGAAAATATGCCGGGCATTACGATAAACTGAAATACATCTTCAACCGGGTTCTTTCGGTAATC
>DAIMEA010000146.1:0-9010 GCA_036725585.1 Prolixibacteraceae bacterium
CCCCATGGACTACGCGATGTCCTACGGCAGCAATCTCGCCCAGGTCGGAAATACATCCGTGTTTTTTGCTGGTGAGAACACCGAGCACATACTCGATGCCCACTTTATGATCCAGGATCTCGCCTTCAAAGATGACCTTTTCCCCTGAGTTTTTCACCAGGTTCAGGCAGGAACCGTTCAATCCGATTTTCTCGACAATACCCTTGGCAAGAACCGACTCATCGGACATATCGAAAAACTGGAATTTGATGGATGAACTTCCGCAGTTCAAAACTAATATTTTCATGATGGTATTATTGCTGTTCGGTTGTATCGATTCGCTCCCCATCGGGGCCGTATTTAAAAAATCCCTGACCGGAGGCAACTCCGTAATGATGTTGCCTTAGCAGCTTTTTAATTAGCGGATTGGGCTTAAACCGGGCATCGCCAAATTCATTAAAAAGGTTTTCCATCCAACGGGCAACCCGTTCGAGGCCCATAATGTCGGCAACACTGAATGGCCCATACCGCATCCCGTAACCGGTTTGCATGAGTTGTTCGATATCGTCGATGGTTCCGATGCCTTCCAGAACAATCTCACATGCTTCGTTCAGGATGACCGTAAACATGCGGATGCTGATAAGACCAACGGATTCCTCAACCGGGATGGATTTCCGGTTGATCATGCTGATAAAGCGTTTCACTTTTTCAAACGTCGAAACCGAGGTGTACAAACCTTTCGTGATTTCCACGATCCGCGAATCGACCGAGTTGATCATGAAATGAATGCTGATGCAACGGTCCTTGTGTTTCAGGTTCTCCGAAAGTTCGGAAATGATGACGGTGGTTGAATTGGTCGCAATGATGCAACTGGGATCAACAATCGATTCGAGGCGTTCGAATACCTTTTGCCGGGCATCGAGGCTCCGGCCTATGCTGGTAGTCGAAACAGTTTCGATCACCAAATCACAGTCTTTCAGATCCTCCCACCGTGTGGTTCCCCGAATACGCGACATCACTGCCTTTTTTTCCGATTCGGTTGCGCCCCAGTTTCGAATCCGGCTTTCCATGATGTCGCTGATGCAACGTAGCGACCAATCAATTTTCTCGGGTGTAATTTCCCAGAAAATGACTTCCATACCGTAGGAGCTGCACACGCGGGCTATGTATTGTCCATCGTTTTCGCAACATACGATTCCTACCTTGGAAAATAGTCGGGTTTTCTTCTTCTTTTTGGTTAAACCAAACTCAGAAATGGGCTCAATAACAGGTTGAGACATATTTTTATTTTTTGTTTTACACAGTTCCGGCAGCCTGGTTGGCTGTTATGGCGATCATATTAACAATGTCGGTAACCGAGCAACCTCTTGAAAGATCATTGATCGGGGCAGCCATACCCTGCAAAACAGGTCCGATGGCTTCGGCTCCGGCCAGTCGTTGCACCAGTTTATATCCGATATTCCCTGCTTCGAGTCCCGGGAAAACCAGCACATTCGCTTTTCCGGCCACCGGGCTCCCGGGCGATTTCAACTGACCAACGGCCGGAACCAGGGCTGCATCGAGTTGGAGTTCGCCGTCGATCAGTAATTCGGGATCCATTTCCCTGGCCAATTGGGTTGCGCGGATGACTTTATCGGCCAACGGGTGTTTCGCGCTTCCCTTGGTCGAAAAACCAAGCATGGCAACCCGTGGCTCTATTCCCACAATAGCCCGGGTTGTTTTGGCCGTCATAACGGCAATTTCGGCCAATTGCGACTCGGTTGGTTCGGGTAACACTGCGCAATCGGCAAATACCAGTAGCCCGTCGTCGCCAAACTTCCGGTCGACAAACATGAGAAAGGCCCCCGATACAACGCTGCAGCCCGGCAGGGTTTTTACAAACTGAAAAGCAGGGCGCAATACGTCGCCGGTGGCATTAATGGCGCCGGCCAATTCCCCGTCGGCATCGCCGCACTTGATCATCAGCGGGCCAAAATAAAGCGGGTTGTTCAACATATCCAGCGCTTCCTCAGAGGTCAATCCTTTCGATCGTCGGATCTCCACCATCTTTTCGGCATAAATCCCGCGCCGGGGATCCGTTTTCGGATCAATGAGCAGGGCAGCAGAAACATCAACGCCCAGTTTCCCGGCTTCTTCTCGGATCTCGAGTGGGTTGCCCAATAAGGTTAAACGGGCTATTTTTTCCTTGAGCACTATAGCAGCAGCTTGTAAGGTTCGGGGTTCCGTTCCTTCGGGCAGAACAATTCGCATGGGGTGTTCGGCCGCATTTTTCTTAATCTGTTCAACCAGTTCCATCACCTGTTTTTTATTGAAAAAAAGAGCACAAAAATAAAGGTTTTAAAATTGCAAATAGAAGGAAAAATGTCATTTCGAAAAAATTCTTCCAAAATTTTAATTTTTCAAAAAGGTAGGGAAAGTCCACCGAAAAATCAAAGGCTTCAGAAATTAGTTTTCATTTTTTTTCATTGTTGTCCGGGGAAATAGAAAATGAGTGAGCAGATTGCTTCTCCGCCAATTGGCGGAGAAGCAATGACATTCATATCCAAATCATTGATATATGGCATCCGACAGTTGTCGCAGAAGGGTCTCTTCGCACAGGGTGCCATCCCGAGGGAATCCCGATGTACATCGGAAGGCGAGGGGTCCTTTCACCCTTGTTGTCATCTCCCCAATATATCCCAAATTTTGTGGGCGGCAATGAAGGGTATTTGAAACTCATTATCCGGAGCATTTGAAAATACGGGCACGGTCTTAAAAAAAGTGAAAATCGAAAATTCACCCTGTAAATTCATTATTTTTGGCTTTTTCGTTTCCAATTCTCTTCCATGGTTTTTAAAAAAATCCAAACACCATCACAGAAAAGGAGGCGACATTATTACATAAATTATTGTTCATGAAGAGAATAATTCTCGTCATTTTGCTTTTGTTCCCTTTGCTTAACCGGGCACAACTCAATACAGACCACGTGATTCACACAGGGCGAAGCCGCCTTTATTTCGGAAATTACCCCGGCGCAATTGAGAGTTTCAATATGGTTATTAAGATCAAACCCTATCTGCCGGAGCCTTATTTTTACCGGGGTGTAGCCAAACTAAACCTCGACGATTACCGGGGCGCCAAACGTGATCTGGACAAAGCCATCGAAATCAAACCTTTTTTCCCCGATGCTATTATGTACCGGGGTGTGGTGAACTACAACCTGGGCTCCTACTCCGAAGCAATGGACGATTATTCGCGGGCAATGGAACTCGACGGGGAAAATGCCGACCTGTACAACAACCGGGGAATATGTAAAGCCGCCATGCGAGATTTCGAGGGCGCCATTGCCGACTATAGCAAGGCGATAGAACTGAAATCGAAAAACTTCAATGCGTATCTTAACCGGAGCATTGCTTATCAGATCATTAAAGAATGGCAAAAAGCCATCGACGACTGCAATCAGCTGATTCGTATCCGTCCGAATTCACCTATGGGATATATGAGCCGTGGCCTTATCAAAATTGAAAAGGAGGATTTTGCCGGAGCTTTACGCGATTTCGACATGGCCATTATGCTCGATCCGGAGAATGCTTTTGCTTACCACAACCGGGGATTGGTGAAGCAACAACTGGAAAGTTACGAAGCGGCCATTATGGATTACACCCAGGCGTTGCAGCTCAACCCAGCCATGGCCAGCGCCTATTTCAACCGGGGAATTGCCCGGGAAATGACGGGAAAAAGCGGATATCAAAAAGACTACGATGCAGCATCTCTGCTTGATCCTCGTTTCGCGAAAAAACCCTGGCTCACCGACGAAGAGAGGGAAAGAGTCTTTCAGCAACAAATGGCTGCTCTTCAAAATCCGCAGCAACAAAGCGAACCAGCCGATTCAACGGCTCCGGATAAACAAGAAAAGCAACAACCGGATCTGGAGACCCTCCGGAAACGGAAAATGATATCGAACCTGGTGGTAGCCGACAACCGGGAAATCCCCGGTCAGGAAGAAGCCGAACCTGCAAGGATCCAGGACCGGAATATTGATATCCGTTTGTCGCCCGACTTTGGCATCACCACCATCGACAAACGGCTTGCCGACCGGGAAGAAGTAGGTTATTTCAATCTGGTGATTGAGAACCTGAATGCAGCCAACCAATACGACCCCTATCTGACCATTTCGAACCGTTTGGCCACCGGCGATACGGCAACCGGGTTTTACCAGAACCAGATTCTTCTTTTCAGCGAACGGATCCGTCAAAATCCCGGCTATGCCGACAACTACCTCTACAGGGGAATTTTCAAATCGCTTACCCGGGATTACCCCGGAGCCCTGGCCGATTTTGACCAGACCATCAAAATGGACGAACGAAACCTGCCGGCCTATTTTATGCGCGCCCATACCCGCCTTCGGATGATCGAAGCCATTGAGGAGGTCAATGCCCGAAACACGCTGTCTGTTTCCGGACAACAACCCTCGCCCCTTTTTGACAGTAACCGGCCCGATGCGGTTCAGTACGAAGCCTACAACGATATATTCACCGATTACGCTGTAATTGTGTACATGAATCCCGACTTTGCGTTCGCCTATTTCAACCGGGGAAACCTTTACTGCCACCAGGAAAAATATTTTCAGGCCCTGGAAGAATACGACAAAGCGCTGTCGATCGATCCCGAATTTGCCGAAGCCTATTACAACCGGGGACTGGTGCAAATTCTGCTCAACAAAGTGGACGAAGCCGCCCGCGACCTGAGTAAAGCCGGCGAACTGGGCGTAACCGAAGCCTATAATGTAATTAAACGCTATTGCAACTAAAAAACCGCAACCTTCACATATATGTGGAGGCAATTCATCGTACTTTAAACGAACGATAAGCGGAATTCAAACAAATTATTTTTATCCCCGTTTTTTCATTCGAATAAAACTTTTAACATACTGAATATCTTTTGGATCGAGAGGTCGCTCTTTTAACAAAATTTAACTTCGTTGATCTTCGATTCGTCCGAATAGTCCCGATAGCTATCGGGATCACATGTGGTTTATTTATGCATGTTTGTGTTTTTCTGCAAACATGTTCGTTTCAATAAAAAAAAATCCTTACTTTTGCGGCGCTTAAAAAAAGCAAGCGTAATCTCTTACCGTTATAAATCATGTTGGTAACATTGCGTCTTAACCCATTAAATTTTTCGAAATGGATGCTATTAAAATTGTACAGAATGCCCTGACTCCGGAAAACGCAAAACAACATCCGGATTTTAACACAGGCGACACTATTACCGTTCATTACAAAATTATTGAAGGGAACAAGGAACGGGTCCAGAACTTTCGCGGGGTAGTCCTTCAGATTAAAGGATCGGGCGCTACCAAAACCTTCACGGTGCGGAAAATGTCGGGGAACGTTGGTGTAGAACGAATTTTTCCGCTCAATTCGCCGTTCATCGACCTGATTGAAGTGAACAAAACCGGCAAAGGCCGCCAGTCGAGAATCTTCTATTTCCGGGAACTCACCGGGAAGAAAGCCCGAATCAAGGAAAAAAAGATCCGGTAAAAAATCCGAAAAGCATACGAAAAAGGCTGTCCGTAAAGGGTGGCCTTTTTTATGTATCCCTTTTAACTGTTTCCTAAAAAAAGGGCATCCCCGATGATTCGATAGAAGTCGAACAATTCGTGCATGAGGTTTGATGGGTTTTTTCTGTCGACGGGATTCCTGTAAGGTCTGATCTTTCCCCCAGATGGAAAAACAGCCCGAAATAGTTGTCGTCCCTCCTTGTTTGTTTCCCCGATTCCTGCTAATTTGCAGGAAGATATTTCAATCGAAAACCTTTGACCCGGAACATTTCCATGAATTCACCGTCAAAAAGTTACGCCTTTTCCCGGCGCTGGTTTAAGGATTATGCGTTCATCCTGATTGGCTCGTTCATTCTGGCGGTTGGTTTTGTATTTTTCATCACCCCGCACAAGATTGTCCCCGGCGGCGTTTACGGGATAGCGATTGTGGTCCATTACCTCACCCGGGGCATATTGCCTTTTTGGCCCAACGGAATCCCCATTGGCTTATTCGGATTGGTTTTAAACATCCCGCTCACCTATGCAGGGATTAAAATCCTGGGGCCCAAATTCGGGATAAAAACCATCCTGGGCTTTGTCCTTACCTCTGTTTTCATGGACGGGATTACCTGGTTGCGCGAAATTGGCGATGCACCGCTGGTCGACGATGTATTACTCTCGTGCGTATTTGGCGGGGTGTTGATTGGCTTTGGACTGGGGCTCATTTTTCAATCGCGGGCCACTTCGGGAGGCTCCGATATTGTTGCCATGATTATTGCCAAATACACCAGCATCCCGGTAGGCCGGCTGCTCATATACGTCGATTCGGTTATCGTATTGTTTGGGCTGGCCGTATTTCAGGATTGGAAAATACCGCTTTATTCCTGGCTGGTTATTTACATCACCGGAAAAGCCATCGACCTGACCATGGAAGGGAGCGATTACTACAAAGCGCTGCTCATCATCTCGAAAGAACATGAAAAAATCAAGCAAAAGATTTTGATCGAGCTGGAACGGGGTGGAACCTATCTGAGCGGTAAGGGGATGTATACCAATGAAGACAAGCAGGTAATTTATACCGTTGTAAGCCGCAGGGAGGTGAGCATTCTCCAACAATACATTCATTCCATCGATCCCGATGCGTTCATTGCCGTGATGGATACCCGTGAAATACTGGGTGAAGGATTCCGTTCGCTCAGCCAAAAAGTTGAAACCTGATCAAAAGCCGCAAACATGAACAAAAACCTACTGATCCTCATTTTTCTATTTCTGGCCGTTAGCGCCCGCCCCCAGAGTGTCGGGCTTGTACTGAGCGGCGGAGGGGCCAAAGGCCTTGCCCACATTGGCGTGATCAAAGAACTCGAGGAACATAACATTCCGATCGATTACATTGCCGGCACGTCCATTGGTGCCATCATTGGAGGTTTATATGCTTCGGGATACACACCCGACGAAATGATCGAACTCTTCAGTTCCGATGAATTCCGGCTATGGTCGACCGGGAAAATGGATAAGGAAGACCTGTTCTATTTTAAACAGCGAAACGAGACCCCGGGTTGGATCAAGGTCGACATAACCCGAAAAGAAGATAAGCTCAAGGTTATATTTCCCATCAACCTGATTCCGGAACGGCAAATCGACTTTGCTTTTCTGGAAATAACCGCTCAAACCACGGCCGCCTGCGAAGGCGATTTCGACCGGCTGATGATCCCCTTTCGCTGCGTTTCGACCGACATATACAACAACAAGGCCATCATTCACCGTACGGGCGATGTTGGGGAGGCCATCCGTGCTTCGATGACGTTTCCCTTTGTGTATAAGCCCATCGAAAAAGACGGCATGTTGCTATACGACGGAGGAATTGTGAACAACTTTCCCACCGACATCATGGAACAGGATTTCCATCCCGACATCATCATCGGGCACAAGGTTTCCCGCATTGGTGAGCGGTACGACAGTGAAGACCTGTTTAACCAGATTGAATCAATCGTCACACAAAAAACCGATTATTCCATCCCCGACAGCCTGGGAGTTTTACTTGAAACACGACTCGACGATGTCAGCCTGCTCGATTTCCCGAAAGTTCATTACACCGTTCAGCGGGGTAAAGAAACGGCCCAGGCCTTAATCGAGCGTATCGAAAAAAGAGTGCAACGCAGGATCACGCCCGAAGAAGTACAAAAAAAACGGGACTTATTTAACGGCAAGAAACCGCCGCTCCAGTTCAACAACTTGCAGGTTGAGGGCATTCGCGACAATCAACAACGAAAATTCATCATCCAGTCGTTCAAAACCAACGAAAGCATCCTGGGTGTGGATGCGCTTCGCGATTCCTATTTCAAGCTTATATCCGACGAGCAAATAAAGTCGATTCGTCCGATTGCCCGTTACAACAAGCGAACCGGCTTTTTCGATGTCCACTTGAAAGTAACCCCGCGAAAACCGCTTGATGTGGAAGTTGGCGGCCATTTATCAACCCAGGCCAGCACGTTTGGATTCATTGGCGTCAATTACAAAACATTCAAAACCCTGGCCTATCACCTGTCGGGGAATGCCTATTTTGGAAAGTTTTATAATTCAGTTTCCATTGGGGGGCGTATGGATTCCCCCTCGGCCCGTCCGTTTTATCTCGATTTCCGGTACACCTTTAATGCATGGGATTTTACCGCCACCAATAACGATCTGATGTATGCCGATATCAACCCGTCGTACATCCAGCAAAACGAGAACAACCTCCATCTTGAAGGGGGCTTCCCCTTTGTCCGGACCGGGGTGGTCGATTTTGGTGTGGCTTATTCACAAGCTTCCGATCACTATTACCAAAGCACCCTTTTTGCACAAGGTGACATCATGGATAAAACAACTTTTCAGGCCTTTACCGCCCATGCCCGGATCGATCAGAAAAATTTCGACTATAAACAATATCCCACCGACGGGGGACGTAAAATGCTTTGTTTCCGATACATTTATGGCAACGAACTGTTCACTCCCGGCTCCATTGCACCGGTAAACCAATCGTTTACACAAGACCACAGTTATTTCCAGATCCGGGCTTTGTACGATCAGTATTATCCCATCAACAAATTCCTTACCCTGGGCATGATGGCCGAAGCCGCTTTTAACAACAAGGAATTATGCAGCAACTACACGTCGACTTTATTATCGGCTCCTGCCTTTACGCCCACTCCGGGCAGCCAGTCGAGGTATCTCGAATATTTTCGGGCCAACCAGTATTTTGCCCTGGGTGGAAAAGCGCTGTTGATCCTTAGCGACTACCTTCATTTCCGCTCGGAATTCTACGCTTTTGCTCCCGTACAAGGCTTTCAGCGTTTGGAGAACAACGGAATAAAGTACAACGAATCCCTCTTTCCCGAAGTACGTTTTACCGGCATGGCGGCCCTTGTATTCCAAACGCAGGCAGGCCCCATTAGCGCCGAAATCAATTATTTCGACAAACAGGGTCAAAAATGGTTCTTTTCCGTCAACTTGGGATTTTTGCTCTTCAACCAA
>DAIMEA010000147.1:0-1479 GCA_036725585.1 Prolixibacteraceae bacterium
AGTTGCGACGTTTTGCGCTTGTAGATACCCACACCGGCCAGGGCAGCCCCCACAACAGTTGACAGAATTCCGGGCAGGAACCCGATATAATAATCCGTCGGGGTAATTCGGGCCCTGAGTACCGTTGGCATCATTACCGAGGATCCTTTCATCGCTTCGCTCAGATTGAGTCCGTATTTCTGCATCAGCCAGGCAAAAAATAAACCAAGCAGGGTTCCCAGGATCGAACCGGCAATACCAATCATGACCGATTCATAAATCAGGGTTTGGAACACATGCTTTTTCTCTTCGCCCATGGCCAGCCGAATGCCAAATTCACCGTAACGGCGGATGCTGCCTAACAAACCGGCATTCCACAGCACCAAAGCCATAGCCATCATAAATACAGCCGTGATGATGGTTCCCATGGCTGCGGCAATGTCAATCATCTGGCCCATAATTCCCTGATCTTTCATCGTGAGAAGAACCGGTGCGTAGGCATCGTTTTCGGTGTTGGGATACTCCTTCAGGAACGCATCTTTAACCCGGAAAGCCTCTTCCTGATCGTACCAGCCTTTATTGAGGTATCCGTTTATTTCACATGCCGCATCATCCATGTCGAGGGCGATGCGTACGTCGTTCAGGTCGGCAATCAGGGTGCCTTTATCAAGAACCATTACGCCAAACGAAACCGTACCCACCACACGGAAATTCTGGTAGCTCATGCTGCCGTTCATGGTTGATCCGATCAGGGTTACTTCCGCTCCCGGATGGATCCCGAGTTTTTGCGCAAAGGGATCGCTGAGCAGAATCTCGAAGGGTTTTTCAGGCATACGCCCCTGTACGAGCGATTGAGTAAGATTCAATCGTTCGGCTTCACCGTTGTTTCCCGATAGCAAATCGACCCCTATTCCCATGGCAGGCCCCTGGGAAAGGGTTTCACCCGTTTCATCCGGCACATCAACCAGTCCACCAAACTGGATACGCTCTACCCAGGTAACATCGGGGAATTTTTGCATCAGCTCCTCCTTCAATGCACGGGTTTCGGTTAAGGCAAGGTCGGTGGGCATTTGGGAACTATTTTCCGCATATGCTTTCGTTACCACTTTTACATGGCCCAGGGTCGTTTTGGCATTCATTTCGATCGAATCGCCCATTATTCCTGTAATATACGCATGCAGGAATACGGTGAGCATTACGCCAAGCGCCACAATCAGGATGGGTACACGGCTGCGGCTCTTATCGCGCAGGAGTCCTTTTAAGAGAAATTTTATCATAGCAGAGTTTTTAAGTTCATAGAGTTCATAAAGTGTCTAGAGTTCATAAAGTGCCTAGAGTTCATAAAGTGCCTAGAGTTCATAAAGTGCCTAGAGTTCATAAAGTTCATAGAGTTCATAAAGTTCATAGAGTTCATAGAGTTTGTGGGGTTTGTGGGGTTTTAAGTCTTTTGCTTATTGAGGTGAACAGGGCCAGCAGCTCGTTTGCTTCTTTCATGATTTC
>DAIMEA010000147.1:1579-5199 GCA_036725585.1 Prolixibacteraceae bacterium
TTTTGCTTATTGAGGTGAACAGGGCCAGCAGCTCGTTTGCTTCTTTCATGATTTCTGTCAATTTGTGGTTGTCGAACCATTTCATCTCCTGTACTATTTCGAGCCAATAGACGGTTTCGCTGGCTTCGCTTTCCGAAATCTTCATTCTGCTGGCAAAGTCCGCTTTACTTCGGCTCCGGTTTGCTTCCCGGTAATTGGCTCCTATACTCGTTCCCGATTTGGAAATCTGGTTTCGAATTACTATTGCCTCCAAGGTATTGGGTAATTGTGCGCATAACTTTAAAATCCTAATAGCAAATTTCTTTATTCTGCACTCCAATTCCTTTGCAAATTCTTTATTATCCATTAATAACTTTATAAACTTTTTAACTTCAAACTCCAGGCACTCAAGGCACTTTAGGCACTTTAGGCACTTTAGGCACTTTAGGCACTTTAGGCACTCAAGGCACTTTAGGCACTTTAGGCACTCAAGGCACTCAAGGCACTCAAGGCACTCAAGGCACTTTAGGCACTTCACTGAATCTTCCCCCTCAACGCATCGGTAGGGCTCATCCGGGCAATTTTTCTCGATGGCCAGTAGCTTACCAATGTGGTTGTGAGCAGGACAATCAACGTAGTGGAAATAATCAGGCTTATGCTGTATATCGGGTACATCACCGGGGCGATGGCCATCCCGAATTCACTGGTATCCATCGGGAGTTTCATTCCGGCATGGGCCTGCCAGATAAAGAAGGGCACACCGTAAACTGCTGCTACGACAGCCGCAAGGATGGCATGCATGGCTCCCTCAACGGTAAACAGTCCAACAACCTGTTGCCGGGTATATCCCAGAGCCACATAGGTTCCGATTTCTTTTTGACGGCGAAAGATCGACAAAACCTGGGTGTCGAAGATGGCCAGCATGGCCAGCGCCATCAAAATTACATAGAACATCGACTGACCTTTCGATTTGGTTTTTACCATGGCATCGATTTCTGCGGTTAATTCCTTTCTGTTTTTATAGTGAAAGGCTTCGACCGATGAACGGTTCTCTTCGGCATTTGCCAGGCTAAACAGGGTAGCTTCGTTAGGCAGAAGAAGTTTCTCCTGCATGGTTTCGAGGTTGATCCATACCTGCGCTACATCTACCGTGGGTACGTTTGTCGGGAAAATATCCACAATTTCAATTTCGGTTGCATCGAAGGTTCCTTTGTTGTCGCGCCAGCGAAGAATGACCCGGTCGCCCTTATTGAGATGACTGGAATGGGCCATGGATGCCCCGACAATTGCCGGCAGGGCATCGGATAAAGTATCGAGCTTATGGGCAGGAATTTTCAGTAACGTTTGGTCCGGAGGAATTCCCTTGATCCGGACCGACTGCATTCTTCCCTGCGGGTACAAGGTACCCTGGGCAATAAGCACCGGGACCATGGTTTTGTTTTCTATCTCGGATTGAAACGCTTCGGGAATGGGTGCATGGCTGTTGTTTATAGAGAATGCATCGTAAGGGTCGTATTGTTCGTGCCAGAACTGGCCTTTGCCAATTTCCCACTGCTCCATATCGGTTTTGGCCTGGTTATCCCAACCCACCATCAAACCCTTGGCCCAAATAATCATTACGAAGGAGAACGAAAGAACAATCACGTTCAGCCATGTGCGTAACCCTGCGCCAATCAGGTTTCTGTAAGCCAACTTCAAAGCTATTCTCATAACGGTTTGATTAATTGTTTTTCCATTCTTCGTGATCGACCAACCCATCTTTCAGGAAAATTTTACGGTGCAGATACCCAATCACCTTTTCGTCGTGTGTGGCAAACAGGAAGGTGGTTTTCAATTCCCGGTTCAGTTTCTCCATGGTTTGCAATATGTTGTGCGAATTGGCTGCATCGAGATTGGCCGTGGGTTCGTCGGCCAAAACCAGGGTAGGCTTCTTAACCATAGCGCGGGCAATGGCAACACGTTGGCATTCACCTCCGGATAGTTGCGGGGGTTTTGATTTTGCTTTATCGGCAATTCCCACCCACTCAAGAGCATCCATGACCATTTTCTTTCGTTCGCTTGCCGAAAAATTCAGCAACAACAACGGGAATTCCACATTCTCGAAAACGGTGTGTACCTGGAGCAGGTTATAACTTTGGAAAATAAAGCCAAGGCTTTTCTTCCTTAATTGAGACGACTCCCGGGGATTGAGTTTTTTAATTGATTTGCCCAATACGACTGCCTCCCCGTCGGAAGGTGTATCGAGCGAGCCCAGTATATTCAGCAGGGTTGTTTTCCCCGACCCGCTGGGTCCGATCAAACCGGTAAATTCCCCGGTGCAAAATTGAAGATCGATTCCTTTGAGCGCCGTAAATTCTCCTTTCCCCATCGGGAAACGTTTGATCAGGTGTTCGGTTTGAATAATTGATGCGGTTTCCATATACCTTATGTATTTAGTGGTTAAAAACAATCATGCATTGAATTCCGGTGCCGGCAAACAGGTTGATTTCGTTTGCCGTTAAGGGCACCTTATAGTCGGTGGGATTGGAATATCCCATTACATAAAGCTCCAACCAGCTGAACTGGTGGTTCCATGTGATCAGATTGTAGAGTCCTTCGTTCTTCCAGTCGTAGTATAATATAGCGCCAAGCCGGTCGTTCAGTCCCAGGGGATAATTCAATGAGAGCATCGAAAACAAATAGGGATCCTTGAACTGAAATGCTTTTTCATCGTATGAAAAAAGAAGATGCTCGGCCAATATATTCAATCCATTACCGATGCCCAGGGTATAGTCGGCCCCCAGGCTGAACGAAGCCTGGTTGGTGAAAACACCGATGTTCTGCGTTTTTTGGAACCAGACAGCTTCATACCATAGCCCGATGCCGATGTCCCATTTTCCGTCGATCCCGAGTCGGTTCTCGGGAACCTGGCCGTGAAAGCGGACCAGGGGCCCCAGGTTCCCGGTATCGGAGAGACGGTGGTGAAAACTGAAGGCCATTTCGCCTTGGGGTACGGGCCATTGAATGCGTCCGCCGAATTCGGGTTGTTCCTGGCTCGTAGCGCCTATTTCCCAGGTTTTTGGCTTTCCGTTTCCGTACAGGATCCATAACCAGAGGTTGGCATTATTCAAAAAATAATAACGCCCAAGCAAAGCCCAAACCCCATCGGTGAGTTGCAGCGGATCGCGGGGGTCCATCTGATCGAACCACATCAAAGGGCGGATCAGCGAGGCCGAACCGAAGTTAATTTTTTGAAGCCCCAGCCTGATTTCGAATTGAGCATCGGAATAACGTGCCCACAGACGGTAGTGCTTGATGCCGATGTCGCCATACAAAGTATCGAAAGGGCAGGTTCCGATCAGGGTGTTCAGGTTGGCCGAAGCTTCCAGATCGAACAGACGGCTTTCTTTCAGGGGCACCTGATAATTGAGTTGGGGAAGGTAACGAACTCCGCTCCATATTTTCAGATCGTTTGCCGGATTACCGTTCAACCATGCCGATGCCTGCCCCTTCAGACTCAGTTGGCCGGCACCCGGTTTCGGGGAGACCATAAAGCAGAGAATAAGCAACAGGATGAGCCGGGTTTTCATAGGCAGGGTATCATTTTTGAATCGGTCGGGGCGCCATTCCATAGGCAAAAAGATGGGTGAATTCCATCACCA
>DAIMEA010000147.1:5299-8951 GCA_036725585.1 Prolixibacteraceae bacterium
TCATGCTTTCTCCAATTACTTGGTCGAGAACACATTTTGCCACTTCGGTTTTGTTCTGAAAAAATTTGTAAAAGGTCATTTTGCTGGTTTTTGCTTCGCGACAGATTTCCTCGATGCTTACCTTTCGAAAACCAAATTTCCAGAAAAGCGCTTTGGAAGCCAGAATAATATCGTTGTATTTTTTATTTTTCGTTTTATTTTTCGTTTTATTTTCCATAATTCGTAAAATAATACTAATTCGGTTCAAATATACGTTTTTTATCTAAAAATTAAATATTCGTATAGGTTTTTTTCTTTTTTTAGGAGAAATTCAGAAAACAAGGCATGATGAAGTGCCGGATTATTGATTGGAGTAAAGAAAGATAGGATCAGTTAGAGCAATACTTTTCGTAATTGATTTTTCCCTGTTTGTCGCCCATGTTCATAGCATTCCTGAAGTGGATACATGCCTTTTCTCGGTCATTGAGGAAAAAATAATTAACCCCCAACAGATTAAACATGTTTGGCCGGATAACTCCTTTGGAAATCAGAAATTCAAGATCCTTGTTGCTTTTTGCATATTCCCGGAGGGAATAATAGGAAAAGGCCCGTTTGATTCTGCATTCATCACAGTCGGCCTCACTTTCGAGGATAAGGGACAACAACTGAACCGCAACGTCAAATTTTCCCTCGTTGTATGCCTGAATCGCACTTTCGTAAGCGTCGTCGTAAAATTGGTTACTTATGGCAAATCCCAGTCCCATTTCTGCTTTTTCAAATTTCTTGGTGTCGGAGATATAAAATGAAGCAGAGTCGAGAAGCGTTATTGCCTTATCCAGCTTTCCAACCGAAATTAAATAATGATAGCCCAAAAGCCATGCATCGCTGTTTTTTTTGTTCCGTAAAAGATAGTTGTCGATGGCTTCTTCTGCTTCGTCGTACCTTCCGGCCCGTGGTAAAAGCCGGCATAAATCCTGGAGGGTAAGGAAAAAATTGGGTTTCAGCATATGCGCCTGTTCACAATACACCAATGCACTATCTTGCAGATCCTGCTCAAGATAGGCCTGATACAGAAAAAATTCCCTTCTCGAATCCCAGGGACTCGACTGGTCTTTGATTAAAAGTGCAATGGCCTCATCGTATTTTTTTTCGGTAATCAGGTAGCGGGCCTTGTTCACAGCAATAGGTTCACCTACTGCGCTGAGGTTGGGAATACACGGAAGGCCTGAAATGATTTTTTCGGAAGGGCTAATCAGCTTGCCGTTGTTGATTTCAGCAAACACGATTCGTTGGGTTACCAGCGAGCGATAGTTCAAGAAAAGGACGAACGAAGTGCCAAAAAGAAAGGCAACCACGAGCAATCGGGTTCCATATTTCAAAAGGGAAGGATGGACTTTTGTCAAGAAAGAAGAATGAAAATAATTGCCCATTTTTTGGGCAGGTTTTGGTAGGTATTCCAAAATGCCCATCGCAATTCCCAAATACAGAGCAAATAGGAGCGCGATCTCGGCCCGGTCCTGGGGAAAGTTGAAAAACGCATCGAAACTGTATGCCAGCAATCCAAATGCACATAAAAACCAGGTGGTTAATTCATCTTCGGGTGCGTTTTTAAATACGGCGCGTCCGAAAAACCAAAAACAAATAATGAATAGCGACAGATAAAGAATCCCTCCGGGAATGCCTGTCTCTGCTGTATTTTCGATAAAGTCATTGTGGTTTTTGTACATTAAAATGAACGAATTTTTCGTTCTGTTTTCTTCCTTCAGCGATGTCAGTTTCCAGTTTCCTGCTCCCACACCGAGCAACGGGTTATCCCGGATGAGATGAACGGAACGTTTCCATGAGTCTAACCGCGCTTTTGCCGACGATTCTTCGGTGTTAATTGACGACAAATTCTGGCGAAGATTATTCTGTCTTCCCTCTTTTTTTGGATAGAGGTTGTTTTGAATCGATGTAACGGTAAGTATGGAAAGCAGGAATAAAAGAACGGTAGGAATTGCAAGCCGAAAATTCATCTTTTGCCGGGTTTGCAGGTATCGGATGACTAGGAAAAAAACGAATAAAAAAACCAGGATAAAAGAACCCAGATAGAAGGCCCGCGTACTCATAAACCATACGGATAGCTGGGCGCAGAAAAAGGATATGAATCCCAAAATTCTAAATCCTGTTTTTGCGCGAAAAATCAACCCCAATGCAAAAGGTATTTTTACAAAAATGGCGGCTGTAAGAATATTCTTGTTGGAATAGAACGATTTAATGTCACTGATCGAATTGAGCCGGCCTTCAATGTATCGGCTGATGCCTTCGAAAACGATAATAGAATCGACGATTAAAAGGCAACTCAGGAATATTGAAAGATAAAGTATTCCCCGGGTTTCTCTTTTTAACAAGATCGAAACCAGAACGGCTGAAACAAATGAGGTGAAAATTTTCGAAAAATGAAGGATGGATTCCGGAACGTTAATGGATTTTACAAACGACAACAAAGAAATAACGATATATACACTATAGGTGATTCCAAGAATATTTTTTAAAAGAGACGCCCCCGGATTTGTTTTCGTTTTAGCCTTATCAATGAAGAATATATAGAAATAAACAAGTATGTTCAAAAAGGATAAAGCCATGAATTTCGGCCCGTTTGCATCGAGTGCTTTCATGTCGGGAACGATTACGGTAACCAAACCGTAAAGCATGAGAAGAATAACGGGAACAATTTTGACCGGTTCTTTTGTGACTCTCCTTTTTACTCCTTTTCGCATAAGCATCTTTTGTTCATTCACCCCCTTCGTTTTCGCAAACGAAAATAAGCAAAAAAAACGTTTCCCCCGTTTGGGATTATTGGCGAAAAACAGCTTATAAAGCCCGTTCGTTTGTTCGCATGATCGGCCTTCAGGAAGGAAGAAAGAGGGCATAGGACCTTTGCCAGGCCTAAATCTTCGCTCCGTTTTTAACAAGCTGCACGGTTGACCTGTATAAAATTATTGATTAGGTTTGCCGGATAATCCAAGCGAAATGATACACGATCGAAATACAAACTCTTCGAAAAAGCAAGTTTCCCAAAAAGGTCAATCCGAGCCGTTTAGCCTGACCATTGATGGAATAAGCGTTCGCGTTGCGCCCGGGAAAACGATTCTTGAAGCTGCCCGGACTCTGGGCATCGAAATACCTACGCTTTGCCACAACGACGAAGTGGAGCATTTTACCTCGTGCATGATCTGCCTGGTGAAAAACAAAAAGAACGGGAAGCTAATCCCTTCGTGTTCGGTATGTGTGGAAGAGGGCATGGACCTCAACACCTGCGATGACGAAATCAGGGAAGCTCGCCAGACCGGACTGGAGCTGCTCCTCTCCGACCATGTGGGCGATTGTGAAGCGCCCTGCACCCTTGCCTGCCCGGCCCACATGGATATTCCCACCATGAATCGCCTCCTGGCTTCCGGCAGATTCGACGAAGCGCTCCGGGTCGTAAAGCAAAACATTGCCTTGCCCTCGGTATTGGGTTACATCTGCCCGGCTCCCTGCGAAGGTGCCTGCCGGCGAAAACCCATCGACGGCGCGGTATCCATCTGTCTTCTGAAACGCTTTTCGGGAAATGAAGGGAAATTTGAAGAAGAACCAGCGCCCCTGTCGGGATTTAAAGTGGCCGTTATCGGCAGTGGCCCCGCCGGGCTTT
>DAIMEA010000148.1:0-8948 GCA_036725585.1 Prolixibacteraceae bacterium
AAAGAACGGCACCGGAAAGTGCATCGGCAATTATTCTTCAAATAGCACAAAAAAGATCAATAAGAGCATAGAACGAATGGGATGTAGTGCAATCCCGACATACGTCGGGTCTGGGTCTTGCAGACCGCTCAGTGTCCTATTTATTATAGCCAGTTTTTGATTTCATTTATTTTTTATCCCAAAAATCACCACACTTTTCTTGTTCGGCAATTCTCAATACTGAAAAACCTAATTCAATTGCTTTACTAAAGTCTTCACAACCTTGCTCTTTTTCACCTAATTCGTAACGTGCCAATCCACGAAGAAAGTAAGCATTTTTATTATTTGTGTCTAATGATATGGCTTTGTTACAATCAAAAACTACTCCGTATAAGTCTTCTGGAAATCTGGTTCCAGCCCTATTTACATAAACTCTTGCGTCTAAAGTGTCTGTTAATAAATATTTGTCAAAATCATCTTTTGCCAATTTGCTTTTACCTGTTGCTAAATAAATCCTTGCTCTATTTAAATATAATTTAGAATCAGGCGATTTTGATATTTCATCATCAAGAGTCTTTAAAAAATCATTGAAATTAGGTCTTGTCCAAAATCCCATAGTAGTTTTTATCCTTCCGCTACAATCGTCATCTATTAAGTCAAAGGATACATAGTAATCTGTTTGATAAACCTTGTATTGTCCATATCCTTCGCACATATTCCCTTCTTTATCAATGAATTTAATTGTGTCACCCGATAATTCATATCTTGAAATTAAATCAACAGTTTGGTCATTGCCAAAATCGCCTTCGACCAATCCATTGTCTTTAAATTCAAAGGCGACTGGCCCGATTTGTCCAATTCGAACCCACCTACCAATAAGAGCATTTTCAGTCTTTGTAATTGTCTTTAAATTTTGCTTTTTATTAGAAATGCAAGCAAAAGAAACTCCAGTTGAAAGGAGTATTAAAAAAATCAATTGAATTTTCATCTTTATCTATTTTTGTTTTGACACTGCTGCTTTTAAAATTGGCTATAGCTTGTAGATATTCGTCAATCTGTCTGCTTTTTGATCATTATTATGCTCATAAGGATTTGGCGCAATCCAGTACTATCTTCCTCAACCGTTGGTTACCGGCCCGAAAATCCAATGCCGATTGTATGCCCTGCCGATAATCCGTTTAACGCAAATCCACCCCCGACATCCCGGGTCGAACCCACACACACAAATCCTGCTCGAAAATCAAAAGGGAACGGGGGACCGGAAGGGCCTGCGTTCAACGTTTTTTAAACGATCATAAGGTAATGATAATTATGAGAAAAACAAAAAAGTTTCCTCTTTCATTGGGACCTTTCTGCGGTGCGGTTCCCGGTGCCCGGGAAACCCGCGAAGTCATCGGGATCGTACGTATGACTGTTTTTCGTAAGATATTGTGGTCAGGATGACCGGGAACGTGGCAAATGTCGATAACCCGGGGTAAGAGAACGCATACCCGAAAACCGTTCGATCCACCCGGCGGCTCAGCGACAGAATCTTGTATCGAACGGAACAGCAGTCTGTTGTTAGCTTACTCGCGCAATCGGACATTTTACCCTGATAAGGCTTCTACCTTCCGGCCATACAGGACGCATTCTTTTATGCAGGCGATACCGTGGCCGGATTGTGTATTGTCCTGTTCCCTGACCCCCGGCATAAATGCCGGGGCAAAGGATATCCGCCAGAGCATCCTATCCTTGTCAATTTCATGTTGTGCCCTTTTTTTAGGGTCAGCTCTGCCTATGACAGATTTTCGAATTATGTATCATCCCGATCCGGTGTACATCGGGAGAGAGATCTGTTCGTGTGCGGGGAGATCCTTCATCCCGATATCGGGATCAGGATGACACCTTTTTTCAACGGTCATATAAGCATTATGCCCCAAATTTTGGATAGGAATCCGATATGACCCATGGAACAAAGCCTGTCATCCGTGCCGGTATTTGTATAAATCACCCCAATTGTCTATTTTGGTCCAAACGGTTCGGGGTCGCGGATATGGGGAAGATAAAAGAATCTTGGGGTACGAACCCCGATGGGATGCGCGAACGGACCCAAAAGGAACCAAGGTCCATGAATTACCTGGGACATATCTATTTGTCGGGAAACAACGACCTGCTCATGGTCGGTAATTTCATTGGCGATTACGTCAAGGGGAAACAGTATCTGGAGTACCCCGGGGCCATACAGAAAGGGATTTTGCTTCACCGCGAAATCGACCGTTTTACCGATACCCAGGATCACTGGCGCGAAATCCGCTCCCTGATTTATCCGCTTTATCAACGCTATTCGGGCATAGTGGCCGACCTGTTTGTCGACCATTTCCTGGCTACCGGCTGGGATCGTTACTCCGCCACGCCCCTGCCCTGGTTTGCCAAGCGCGTGCACGCGGTTTTTCTGCAAAACCACGGTTACCTTCCCCCGGTCGTCCGGGATTTCCTGCCCTGGTTCATCCAGCACCGCCGCCTGGTTTCGTATGCGGGCCGGGAGGGAATCCGTGAATCGTTGTATATTATGTCGCTTCGGAGCAGTTTACCCGACCATTCGGCCAAAGCGCTGGATTTGCTCGATATGCATTACGCGCAGTTTTACGAATATGCCCATGCATTTCTTGAACGGATAATTGGTTTTTTAAGGGAAAACGAAGGGATCGAACTGCCCCTTCCCGGGTCTCTTTAATGAACGCCTTCGGTATGGCACAAATCGTGCTGGCTGCTGCGTATTTCGTTCAATTCGTTCCAGAAGAAGAATTCCTTTTCGCCAAAAGCCGGTTCCAGGTCGCTCAGCCAGTAGGCATCGGGGCGGTAGCGGGCAAAGAAGATCCGGTTCACCCATTCGGGTTTTCGGGCCTGGATAAAGCGCAAAACAAACACCTTTTCGCCGTTCACTTCGGCCAGACCGATGATGTGTAGTTTCCCCGGATCGCACGACATGCTGGGCCCACGAACCGTGCGGCAAATACCGCTCACCTGGTTGTAGGCCGCGTTGTAAATAGCAAAAGCCTGGTCGAGCGGCACCGCGAAAAAGTCCTGGGCGCCGGTGTCGCGGGCAATGAACATGTAGTAAGGGATTAGCCCCATATCGACCTGTTTTCGCCACATTCGGGCCCATGTATCGCCCGAATCGTTGATGTGTTTCAATACCGGCGACTGGGTGCGTATTTGCACACCTGTCGACAAAATTCGTTGAATGGCCTTCGCAACCACCTTTGTTTCCAGTGCCCGGGGGTGGTTAAAATGGGCCATCAGACTGATGTTCGTTCCCCTTTTCACGGTTCGTTCAAAAAGGCGCAGGAGATCGTCGGCATCGGGATCGCTGGTGAAGCGGTAAGGCCAATACGTCAGCGCTTTGGTACCGATGCGGATGGTGTGCACGTGTTCGAGGCCGGGCCCGGTGAGCAAATCAAAATACTTTTCGAACAGGCGGGTGCGCATGATCGCCGGATCGCCTCCCGTGATCAATACATCCTGTATTTCGGTGTTTTCTTTCAGATAGCCGAGTGCGGGATGCATATCGTGGGTCGAAAAACGAATGTCGTTAAGGGTAAACTGGGGCCAGCGAAAACAGAAGGTACAGAAGGCGTGGCAGGTTTGCCCCTCGACGGGAAAAAACAAGAGGGTTTCGTTGTACTTGTGTTGCACCCCGTCGAGCAACACCCCCTTGTATTCGGGCACGTTGAATTTCTGCCCGTTGGGATTCGGGTTGAGCGACAAACGAATTCTTTCCACAGCCCTGTTGAGGCTATCGCCCGGGCCTTCGCGTTGCAGTATCCGGTCGATTTCGTTATAATGCTCCGGCACAAGCATTCCCCGCTGGGGAAAATTCAGCATAAAAAACGGATCGTCGTGATACTGATCCCAGTCGATCAATTCATCCACCACATAACGGCTCGACTTGAAGGGCAACACATGCCCCACTACTTCAATGTCTCTTTTCACTTGTGCCGGCAGTTTTTCCATCTGAGGAATCCTCCGGTATGTGTGTAATGTATATGCCTGATACTTCATAACACAAAAATTTATGACAGAATGGGATACAACCTGCCGAAATGAAAAAAATACGTTCGTCCCCTGAACGGATGCGTGCCCTTTTATGAAACCTGTTCCAACGAAGAATTGTTCGAAAGCAGACGGAATAAGCCGAAAGGGCTATGGCCGGGAACGATCGCTGACGCAAAAAGGAGAACGGAGCCTAAATATACCCATTTTTGCCCGGCTGAAAAAACGTTTTCGGCAACAAAACGCCCCCGTTTTCAATGGAGCTGCTCCATCCGGTTGGCATCCAGGCGCAAGAGAACAAACAACAAGAGGGTAAAAAACCACAACGACGAACCGCCGTAGCTAAGGAATGGGAGGGGAATACCGATTACCGGGGCCAGCCCGATGGTCATTCCTATGTTGATGGCAAAATGGAAAAAAAAGATGGAAGCGACGCAGTATCCATAAAAGCGGCTGAAGACGGAACGCTGTTTTTCGGAGATAAGGATCATCCGAACGATTAAAAAAATAAAGAGGAAAAGCACCACCGCGCTTCCCACAAATCCCCACTCCTCGCCTATGGTGCAAAAAATAAAATCGGTGCTTTGCTCGGGCACAAAATCAAATTTGGTTTGTGTTCCCTTCAGAAAGCCTTTTCCCACGAAGCCTCCCGAGCCAATGGCAATTTTCGACTGGTTTACATTGTACCCGGCCCCCAGCGGGTCGGATTCGATCCCCAGCAAATGGTTGATCCGATCCTGGTGATGGGGTTCGAGCACCCGTTCGAAGGCAAAATCGACGGAAAAAGAAAACAGAATTGAAAGGACAAACACCCCGGAAACAAGAACCTGTCGCATTCGCTTTTTGTAATAGGCAAAACCCAGAACAATGAGCCCCGACAACAGCGATGCACGGAAAAGGACGTAATAAAAACCCGGGAAATGCCCTTTAATCAGCCAGACCAGACCCGTAATCCATACAGCATTCACGAGCAGGAGCAACATTCCTTTTGCAATATTCGTCCCATTTTTTTTCAGAAAATAATAAACCAGACTGGCCAACGCAATAAGGACCACCAACAATACAAGAGGACTGATTTTCAGGGATAGGATAAACAACACTACAAACAGAACACAGAAAAAGAGAATCAGTCCAGAAAGCCCTTCCCGAAACAGGGGGATGAGAAAAACCAAATACACCAGGGCCGAGCCGGTATCGTGTTGCAACAGGATCAGAGCAACAGGCAACAGAATCAGCGCCAGAATTTTCAGCCGGGTAACATTGTTTTTTATGCTGAAATTATACGAGCTGACCAGGCGCGACAAAGCCAGCGCCGTGCCCAACTTGGCAAATTCGGAAGGCTGAAATCCAACGCCTCCCAACGTGAGCCACGATTTGGCCCCGTTCACTTCGTTCCCGACCAGGAGGACCAGCACGAGCATGAGGATAAAAAATGCATAGATCAGGTAGGCAAAACTGACAAAAAATTTGCTGTCGGTATAAAGTACCGCAGCCCCGACCAACAGCCCCATAACAATCCACACCAACTGTTTTCCATAGCGTTGCGAAAAGTCAAAAAAGGTTTTTTGTTCCTCGCTATACCCAACCGAAAAAATATTCACCCAGCCAACTGCTACCAAAAACAGATAGATCAGGATAATTCCCCAGTCGACACTCAATGCTATTTTGTTGCTCCGGATCATTCGGTAATTCGGATAAAGTTCGGTCGATCGGGATAGAGGAGATTGGTTTCCATCATCCTTTTTTCCAAATTCTTTCGGGAATCCTGAATGGTTCCGTTCAGGTAGTATTCGATTAGCAGGGTGGCGATGGGAGCTGCAAAGGTACTTCCCCACTTTCCCTTTTCTATGTACACGGCGATGGCAATTTGGGGCTTATCTTTTGGTGCAAAGCCAATAAACGTGGAGTGATCCTGGCCGTGTGGATTTTGTGCAGTGCCGGTTTTTCCGCAGCAGACAATTCCCGGAATAGACGATCCGCTGGCCGTTCCGCTGTGTTCCCAGCTCAGGGTCCATTCCATTCCTTCGATGATTTCCTCGAAATGGACAGGATCGATGGTCGTTGTTCGTTTTTCACGAAACGAAGGATCGACTGTGCTGTTTTCGATTTTCCGGACCAGATGCGGCGGAAAATAATGTCCCCGGTTCGCAAGAAGGGCTGCGTAATTGGCCATTTGTATCGGGGTTGTCTGGATTTCGCCCTGCCCGATGGCCAGGGATACAATGGGCAGGGAGCGCCATCGGGACGAATGGAAAACCCGTTCCTGGAAATAGTCAACCGAAGGAATAAGCCCATTCAGTTCTTCATCGAGTTCCGGGCTTACACGTCCCGAAAAACCCATACTGAGCACATGCTTTCGCCATTGCTCGTAGCCGTTTCGCGTACCTCCGAATTTGGGCGCGTCGAGAATATTCCGGAAAACGTGCGCGTAATATGCATTGCACGATTGAGCAATGGAACCCGAGAGCCGGAAATCCTGATTGTGATGACAGCCCATGGAGAAATTCCCCACATGATATCCCATGGCACAATGAAAAGAAGTTGAAGGCGTAATAATGCCTTCCTGAAGCCCGATGAGCGCATGGACCATTTTGAATGTCGATCCGGGGGGATATTGGGCTTTCACAGCCCGGTTGAAAAGAGGCAACAGGGTATCCGACAGCAAGCGGGGAAAGTTCTCCATGCGGCTCCTGCCCACCAGTTCTCCGGGGTTGTAGGTCGGGAAGCTGACCAGTGCCAGGATCTCACCCGTCGAAGGTTCAATAGCCACAATGCTTCCCGCTTTATTTTGCATAAGTTCCTCGCCGTAAGCCTGCAGGTTTCTGTCGATGGTTACGGTCAGGTTATTCCCCTTAACCGCGCTTGTATCGAGGCGGCCCCGCTCATACGATCCTTTGATCCGGTTGTGCACATCGACGAGGTAAAACGAAACGCCCTTCTTTCCTCTTAATTCCTTCTCATAGGCATATTCCAGCCCGGTAACACCATAATAATCGCCAGCCCGGTAATAGGGATCCTTTTCGATGATCCGGTTATTCACTTCGCCAACATAGCCCAAAACATGGGCAGCAATCGGGTAGGTGTAACTTCTCAGGGTTCGTGTCTGAAAATAAAAACCGGAGAACTTATACATTTTTTCCTGCAACAAAGCATAGCGTTCGGAGGCGATCTGTTTCACCACAATCGAGGGTTTGTAGCGGGAATAGGCAGCCGCTTTTTTCATCGAGTTGGTGAAATCGGCCGGATCGATCTGCAAAAGAGAACACAACAGAAGCGTGTCAAAAGCTTCGGCTTCGCGGGGTATGACCATTAAATCGTACGATGCCTGATTGGATACCAGCAGCGCTCCGTTCCGGTCGTAAATCAATCCCCGTGAAGGGTAATCGATCACTTCCCGCAAAACATTCTGACGGGCTGTCCGCTTGTAGGCCTTTTCGATTACCTGGAGCGAAAACAAACGGATCAGGTAGACAAAACCAACCAGCAGGATCAGGAAAACGATGATATTTCTTCTTTTTGCGTAACGGTCCACCTTCCCTATTTCCTAAAAATGATAAACTGACTGAGGCCAATAAAGAACAGTGTAAAGATAGAACTTAATATACTCCGGAAAAAGGTGGAAAAAAAGTTGTGAAAAGAAAAGACTTCAACAAAAAACAAGAAAAAATGATGCAACAGCACCAGCACCGCTGCATACTGAAAAAACCAGCGAAATCCGAAATTGGCTATGGTAGGGAGCATCCCCTTTTCCTGGTCTTCGAGGTTGGCGGCATTGATCATAAAAGGGCGGAGGAAGGATACAAACACCGTTGCCGAAGCATGGATGCCCGGAGTGTTGGAAAATGCATCGATGGTGATTCCCAAAAGAAAACCCAGGAGCAGCAAAACAACCCGCGACATATTGACGGGAAGAATCAGGATGAACAAAATATAGAAATACGGGTTAACCAGACCGCTGAATTGGAGATTGTTCATAAACAGCACCTGCATCAGTACAGCTGTTGTAAAAAGCATTATATACCAACCGGGTCCCTTATTCATTTATTGTCGTTTTTTCGAGTTCCTTTTGTTCATCAGCCAATGGATTGATAACGACACCGACGTAATGGAGGTTCTTAAAATCGGTCGATAACTGCACCCAAACGGTTTGGAAGGTTTCGCCCTTTTTATGTTCCACCCGTACCACCTTCCCGATCAGGATTCCTTCGGGGAAAAGGGTTGAGAAGCCACTGGTCACGACCTCGTCATCCTCTTGCACCCCGACATGATACGGAATTTCGTTCAATACGGCCACATACGGATTTTCCCCTTCCCAGTGCAAGGGCCCGAAATGATGGGTCCGCGACAGTTTTGCATTTACCGACCAGCGGCTGTTCAGCAACGACAAGGCTGTCGAAAAACGCTCGCTGGTATTTACCACAACGCCCACGATCCCGTTGGCACACACAATGCCCATGTCGGGTTTCACCCCGTCGCGGGCTCCCTTATCAAGGGTCAGGTAGTTGTACTGTTTGTTAACGGAGTTGTTGATCACCTTCGCCGGCAAGAGACGATATGCGTTCGTGCTATCGGCCGTAATCTTGATTTCAGGTGGCTCTTCCGCACCCGATACCGAAAGCAAACGGCTCCGAAGGTTGGCATTATCGATGGCCAGTTCTTCGTTGATTTTCCGCAGGGAGAAATAGGAGCGCAGGGCATCGAATTCGGCATAAACAAAACCGGAGATCCGGTTGGAAGACTGGAAATACCGCACTCCCTGATAGTTGTTGTACCGGATCATTAAGGTAAAGCACAGCGCCTCAAGTACAAGAAACAAGAGAAAAGCATGATATCGGTACAAAAAATGGATCAGATTTCTCATCGTTCAGGCGCAGCCTCTCCTTAACGGATCAGGAAGTCAAATTTGTCTACATTTTTCAACGCAATTCCGGTACCCC
>DAIMEA010000149.1:0-8944 GCA_036725585.1 Prolixibacteraceae bacterium
TGGGCAGCCGAGAGTTGTACCCGGATCCGCGCTTTTCCCCTGGGTACAACCGGGTAAACGAAACCAATTACATAGATACCCGTTTCCAAAAGCTGGTCGGCAAATTCAATGGCGAGAGGTTCGTCGTAAATCATGACAGGTACAATGGCTGTGTCGCCCTTCACAAGGTCAAATCCGGACTGCTCCATCCGCATCCGGAAAAGACGGGCATTTTCCATGGTTCGCTTCCGGAGTTCCGAAGTATGTTCGAGCAGGTCGAGCACTTTCAGACTAGCCCCAACAGTAGCCGGGGCCAGGGTGTTGGAGAAGAGGTAGGGACGGGATCGCTGGCGCAGATAATCGATGATCTCTTTCCGCCCCGAAGTAAAACCTCCATTTCCCCCTCCCAGGGCTTTCCCAAAGGTTGACGTGATGATGTCAATCCGGTCCATCACCCCATAATGCTCATGGGTGCCCCGTCCTGTAGGCCCTATGTAGCCTGTGGCATGGCTGTCGTCGACGGCAACCAGGGCATCGTATCGTTCTGCCAGGTCACAGATTACATTGAGAAGGGCCATGTCCCCGTCCATAGAAAATACCCCGTCGGTTACAATCAGACGATAAACGGCATCCTTCGCCTGTTCCAGACATTTTTCCAGTTCGTTCATGTCGGAATGACGATACCGCATGCGATGCGCCTTACATAATCGCACTCCATCGATGATGGATGCATGATTTAACTCGTCGGAAATGATTACGCTGTTTTCGTCGAGCAAGGGGTCAAACAACCCGCCATTCGCATCAAAAGCAGCACAATACAGGATTGTATCATCCGTGCCTAAAAATCGCGAAACCCGTTCTTCCAACTCTTTGTGGATGTCCTGCGTTCCGCAGATAAAACGAACGGACGACAAACCGAATCCCCTGTTTTGAATGGCCTCTATTGCTGCAAGTTTTACATCGGGATGGTTGGCCAGTCCCAAATAGTTATTGGCGCAAAAATTGAGGACCTTCCCGTCGGGATCCACGTTGATGATTGCATCCTGGGGAGAAGAAAGCACCCGTTCTCTTTTGTACAAACCCTGATCCGACAGTTCCGACAGTTTTTCCCTTAGATCGTATTTTAATTTTCCGTACATCGTTTTTGTTTTTCTTCAAAAATAAAGGATGTGCTTAGAAAAATGAGTGACTTTCTTCAGGAAGGGCAGGGCATTGGGAAAGAAGGAAAGGAATCATAAAAAAAAAGCCTCAAAGAGGCAAATACATCCGGTTTGAAGATAACAAACCTGGAGCAAACAGTATTATTTGGGAAAACCAGTTATGCTTTGTTGCTGGCTGATTCGGTAAAGAATGCAACACCTACTGCAACCAAAAAAATTCCGAGAGCGATTCCTAAGTACAACATGGCTTTGTTTTTTTAATTGTTTAACACTTCAAAAATACGGCAAGAATTTGAGGTGAAAAAGCCCATAAGCGGTCCCTTTTACGAAGGGTTGGATTACTTTGACGAATGGCTTTTTTTGTGGGGTGAATGGTTTTTTAAGAAGAGGCGCATTCGTCAGAAAAGATGAAAAATTCATCAATATTACCCTTTCTTACAACAAAAAAACCGTCGGAAAACTCTTTTTCGACGGTTCCAATATGTTGCGTAAGGATTCTTTTATGCAAGGATTCATTCAATTTTTTGCCGATTCGGTGATAAAAGCGATCCCAACCGCAACAAAAAAAATTCCGAGGGCAATAAACATGTACATCATGGCTTTTCGGTTTAATGGTAAAACACGAAACAAATATAAGACAAAAATGTCTTAAATACAATAACACACCTCAGATCTTTGATGAAAAGCATTTTTTGTGTGACGAATGGTAGAATTTGTTTGATCAGGTCGTGTTGTGGTCATTGGCAGGAAAGGTTATCTTTGCCCGAAAAGAAGACCATGATGGATAAGACAAAAGTACGGGTGCGTTTTGCGCCCAGTCCTACCGGCCCCTTGCATATAGGAGGTGTTCGGACGGCTCTGTTCAATTATTACTTTGCCCGAAAACACGGTGGCGAGTTTTTGTTGCGGATTGAAGATACCGATCAGACCCGCTTTGTTCCCGGTGCCGAGGAATACATTATGGAGTCCCTGAAGTGGTGTGGAATTGTTGTTGATGAAGGAATCCGGGAAGGGGGTCCTCATGCTCCCTATCGCCAATCGGAGCGGAAGGCTTTATATCGTCAATATGCCGACAGGCTTGTTGCCGGAGGATATGCCTATTATGCCTTTGACACTCCGGAAGAGCTCGATCGGATTCGAAGTAACTCGGAAAAACAGGGGCTTACCTTTACCTATAACGCCGAAACCCGGCAGAACCTTCGGAATTCTCTTTCCCTCTCCCCCGAAAAGGTAAACTCAATGATCGCCGGGGGTGAATCCTTTGTGATCCGGTTCAAAATGCCCGAAAACGAAGAGGTTACCGAAACCGATCTGATCCGGGGTGCGGTTACCTTCAACACACGTCTTCTCGACGATAAAGTACTTTTCAAATCGGACGGGATGCCTACCTACCATCTGGCCAACGTGGTCGACGACCATTTAATGGAAATCAGCCATGTGATTCGGGGCGAAGAATGGCTCTCATCATTACCCCTCCACGTTCTTTTGTATCGGGCGTTCGGTTTTCAAAAGCCTCGGTTTGCTCATCTGCCTTTGATTTTGAAGCCGGTAGGCCAGGGTAAATTGAGCAAGCGCGATGGCGATAAAATGGGCTTTCCTGTTTTCCCCCTGCAGTGGACCGATCCCTATACCGGGGAGGTTTCCCGGGGATACCGCGAAGATGGTTACTTCCCCGAAGCTTTTATTAATATGTTATCCCTGTTGGGATGGAATCCGGGAACCGAACAGGAGTTATTCTCCATGGACGAACTGATCCAGGCTTTTGATCTCGACCGGGTTGGGAAGGCCGGGGCCAAGTTTAATCCCGAAAAGACGAAGTGGTTCAATCACCAATACATGGTGCGAAAACCCGATTCGGAAATCGCCGCTTCCTTTTCTTTGTTTCTGAAACAAAAGGGGATTCAGGCGCCTCCGGATTTTGTGTTACGGGTGGTTTCCCTGATCAGGGAACGCGCTACTTTTATCCCCGATTTGTGGGAACAAGGATTTTACTTTTTTGAAACCCCGGTTCAATACGATGAAAAATCGGTTCAAAAGCGTTGGAAAGATGGTGTGTCGTCGATGATGGCAGATCTCGCTCAGCAGATGGAAGATTTTACCGGCTCCTGGACAGCGGATGCTTTGCGCGAACGGATTTCGGAAAAGATTGGCGCGCAGGGCTGGAATTTTGGATTGATTATGAATGCGTTCAGAATTTGTATCGTGGGTGCAGCCATGGGTCCCGATTTATTCGTAATTTGCGAAATGATCGGGCGTGACGAAAGTTTGAACCGAATGCGCACAGCCATTAAAATTTTACCGAAATAACGTACCGTTTTTTACATACGAACATGAAAGCATCTTTTCGAAATTTTGCCGGGCGAGGCTTGGTACTCGTGCTGATTTTCTTTTTAAATCCCACGGGTTTTGCCCAAAACAACGTGGTTAAGCTCGGCGTCTCGGGCGCCAATTACGGTGATTTTTCTCTTAGCTATGAACGAATGATGACGAATCATAGTTCCTTGAACATCACCGGTGGGTACTGGAATCTGAACGCCAGTTTATTTAATTTTTCCGGCATTCTGGCTCCTACCGACGGTATTACCCTGAAACAATTCAACGAGGGTTTTCATGCTTCGGTCGATTATCGCTTTTACGTTGGTAAGAAAGAAGCGCCCCGGGGTATGTATATTGGTCCCTATATTCGATATTGGCAATATTCCCTGCTTGCCCTCGATGAGATTGAAGGGGATCTCTTTGATGTCGATACCCGGATTGGAAGCATTGGCGCCGGCTTTCAAATGGGTTATCACTGGTTGATCCGGGATTGCATTTCCATCGACTGGTTTTTTATCGGACTGGGTGTCGAAAGTATTTCTTCCCGTTTCGTATATATTACGCAAACTCCTGGTTTCGATTACAGTACCATAGTCGATGACTTTGTAAATGTATTTGAAGGATTCGATTATTTTCAGAACAAAATCAAGACGACTTCCGGGCCGGAGAACATGACCGCGAATTTGCCCTTCCTGTTTCCAGGCATCAAAACCGGGATCACCATTGGTTATTCCTTTTAAATTATAATACTACCTGCGATGTTCAGAAAAAATCTATTCTATTTCCTGCTGTTGACCCTCGTCCCGTTTCACGTCTTTTCGCAAAAAAATATTTTGAAGACCAATGTTTTGGGATGGACTTGGGGAAAATTCAACCTTCAGTACGAACGGATGCTATCCGAGCATTCTTCCGCCAGTATATCCTATTCTTATATACGGCCCTATTTTGCCCAAATAAAGGAATATGGTTTGCTCCTGTCGACATTCGATGTGCTGACTGCACGATTCGACGGTCACGAAGTTGTGGCCGATTTCCGTTTGTACAACCCGGAAAATGCGGGTCCCAGGGGATTTTACATCGGGCCGTACCTTCGCTATAACTATCTGGGTTTGTATTCCGAATTCAATAATCCATACAGCAATCTACCCGGGCTCGACGACTACGAAGATTTTATCCGCGAGGGTTTTGATGTTTCCCGTGTAGGGCTGGGCTTAAAGCTGGGCGCCCACTGGATCCTTGGGGATCATTTTTCCATCGACTGGAATTTCTTCGGGCTGGGGATTGATTCCTACACGTTTCATCTTTTTTTCGAAGGGCAGGCAAACCTGGGTGAACAACGTTATTCTTTTCAGGATCAATCAACCACTCGTTTTTTCCTTTCCGGTATCAGCACCGATCTGACCCTGGGTTGGGCCTTTTAAAATTTCTTTCGATCAATTTTCACCCACTTTTTTTATAGAAGTGTTAACAGGATGTTAAATATCCTGAAAAGCATTTTTTTGGTTAAACAATTTCATTTTTTTTCAGTCATAGTTGCAGTTTTTTTGAAAAGAGATGATTGTTTAAAGGAAGATTATGAATAAATTTTTTGTAGCTGTATTGCTTTTGTTTGTTTTTACTTATGCGTATGGACAGCCCTCGGAGCACCCCGGGAAAGGGCTTGCCGAATCAGAAGCACCCCGGTCGGGATCGATTAGAGGAAAAATTGTGGAAGCAGGCAGCAATGTCCCGCTTGAATATGCCAACATCGCCGTTTATCACCAGCGGGATTCAACGCTGGCGGGTGGAGGTATTGCCGACGGAACCGGTCAGTTTGTCATTTCCGACCTTGCTCCGGGATCGTATTATATTGATGCCAAGTTTATTGGTTACGAACATACCAAGGAGAAAAATGTTGTTGTATCCCGGAACCGAATGGAAGTAGATCTGGGGGTGATTGTGCTGCACCCTGCCTCGGAAAACCTAAGCGAGGTGAATGTGTTTGCCCAGGATAAGCCCATTGTTTATGAACTCGATAAAAAAATCATCGATCCCGCTCAATTTCCTACCACTGCGAATGGAACTGCTACCGATGTGCTCGCCAATACTCCTTCGGTTGTTGTCGATATTGAAGGAAACGTGACCATGAGGGGAAGCTCTAATTTCACGGTCCTCATCGACGGCAGGCCCACCCCCTTCGAAGCAGCCGACGCCCTGGATCAGATTCCCGCCAGCACCATTCGGAACATCGAGATTATTACCAACCCATCGGCAAAATACGATCCCGACGGAAATGCCGGAATCATTAATATCAATACCAAAAAGAGTAAAGTTTTGGGTGTGAGTGGAATTGTTAACGGCTCAGCCGATACAAACGGATCCCTTTCGGGGGATTTCCTGCTGAACTTTAAGCGGGAAAAAATAAACTTTTTTGTCAGCGGAAACCTGTCCGACCGGCGTCGTTCCGGGCAGTTCGAAAGTGAAAACATCACCCTGGGCGACGATACGCTAAGCACATTGTCTTCGGGACTGGGTCAACGGGGCTTCAAAGGCTGGGCACTAAAAACCGGCTTCGATTATTACTTTGATGATGACAACACGCTCACTTTTAATGTGGGGGTTGACGGGCGCAACCGATACAATGAAGGTTTATCCGATTTTCAGGAGTTTTCGAACCACGACGATCCGTTCGATTCCAAAACCGAAACACTGGGCGAAGGCAAAGGGGAAGAACTGAACTTCGGTCTCGATTACAAGAAAACATTCGATCATGAAGGACAGGAACTGACCGCCTATTTGTATTACGAAACCGGGAATGGCGAGGACTACTCGCTCTATAATCAATATGTTGGTGAAAATATACTCAGAAGGGGACAAAAGAACTGGGAAGTTGGAACCGACCAACAGTTCCGCTTTAAAGCCGATTATGTACACCCCTTTACCCAGGAATTAAAACTGGAGGCAGGGTATCAGGCCCGGATCGACCGGGAACATGAATGGAATGATGTACATTGGTACGAAATCCTCGATGAATACGAACCCACACCCGAATCGGACTACTATTCCGATACCTATTTTAAACGCGACATTCACGCTCTTTATGCTACGTTTAGTCGTTCCGGAAATGTTCTGGGAATACAGGCTGGTTTGAGAACAGAGTACACCAACCGGACGATGGAATACAGCAAGAGCGCCGAACCCTTCACCATCAATCGTCTCGACTGGTTCCCAACCCTGCATCTTTCGTTGCAGTTGCCCTTCGAACAACAGGTTTTGGCCAGTTATTCCCGTAGGATCGAGCGCCCGCGTGGTTTTTTCCTCGAACCTTTTATTACCTACGAAGATGCCTACAATGTGCGAATGGGGAATCCCGCCATTGAACCTGAGTACATCGACTCGTACGAGCTGGGGTATCAGAAGCAGCTGGGAAAAGGTTTCGTATCGGCCGAACTGTATCATCGGAAAACGAACAACAAAATTGAACGAATCACCCGGGTGTACGAAGGGAATATCATGCTGCAAACGGTCGACAATATTGGCGCTGATTATTCCTCAGGCCTTGAATTGATGCTGAATACCAATCCAGCCAAATGGTGGATGATCAACCTGATGGGAAATGCATATCATTACAGCATTGAGGGCGAACTAAACGGAAGCAAGATTCTTATGGAACCCAGTTTTAACTGGCATACCCGGCTGAACAATATTTTTTCGGTAACCAAAACAACCAAAATTCAGTTCGATGTCATGTATCACAGTCCTTCGAATACAGCACAAGGCCGTCGGGAAGGATTTATGTTCACCAATCTGGCCGTGCGGCAGGATTTGTTTCAGAACAAGTTGAATCTGACCCTGTCCGTTCGCGATCTTTTCGACACCGCCAAATTTGAATTTACTTCGTCGGGACCCGATTTCCGGGCCTATCGGAAATTCGATATCCAATCGCCCGTTTTGGCATTTACCCTGTCGTACAAAATCAATAATTATAAGAAAGCCCCCTCCGAACGGGAAGGAATGAACAGCCAGAATGGAGATGGAAGCGAGATGATGGATATGGGCGGAGGAGGAGAAATGTAAGCTCAGTAAACAGATGATGGATTTTTGAAACCGGGTTTTTCTAAGCCCGGTTTTTTTGTGAAGCATTCAAAATTTGGGTCAAGTCCCGATACGAAAGACGGGTCGGGATCGGTCAGAAATTGTCTTTCGATGAAATCGATTTACTTTTCCTTCATAAATGTATCTTTGTGATGATTTAACCCGGAACGGGAATATTAACCGAACGATATGAAAAGTAAAGGCAAATACGTACAAGGAGAAATTTCCTCATCACGTCGAATGATTTTCAACCTGATTCTGGTCCTTTCTCCTTTTCTGCTGATCCTCCTTTTTGAAACAACACTTCGCGTGGCCGGTTACGGTAACTCCTTTCGGCTTTTTATCGACCACCCCGATGCGGAATACAAAGGTTATAAGGTGGTTAATCCCGAAATCGGGAAAAAGTATTTTCAGACCTTTGAATACAGTCACCCACCGAAGGATATTTTTCTGGCCCACAAACCCGATTCGGTTTTTCGCATTTTTGTCATGGGAAGCTCAACGGTTGTCGGTTTTCCCTACGATCACAACCTGATGTTTTCCCGAATTTTGCACGAACGTCTCCGGGATGCGTATCCCAAAAAGCGGATCGAAGTTGTGAATACGGCAATAACCGCCATCAATAGTTTTACCCTGCTCGATTTTATGCCCCAGATTTTGCGTGAAAAGCCCGATGCTATATTGCTGTATGCAGGTCATAATGAGTATTACGGCGCTTTTGGGGTTGGCTCGGGTGAAGCTGCCAGTCATCAGCCTTTGTTGATCGCGTTGCACCTGAAACTGATGGGTAGCCGGGTGTACCAGCTCATCCGGAATACGATTTCGGGAGTGGCCGGACTCTTTTCGAACGTTCAAACAGCCCGCGAAAAACGGGGTACCTTAATGACCCGGATTGTGAACGATGCAGAAATTGTTTATGGCAGTGAGACCTATCGGCGGGGTATGGACTACTACAAAAACAACCTGGATCGGATGCTGGCCATGGCCCAATACAAAAAGGTTCCGGTGTTTGTGGGCAATCTGGTATGTAACCTGAGCGACCTAAAGCCTTTCAAATCGGTTGATGTCCCGGGAATGGAGTCCGCTCTCGAACTATTTAATGCCGGGAAAGACCTTGAGAAGCAAGGAAAATTCGAAGAAGCCAACGATAAATTTTCCCTTGCCCGCGATTACGATTGCATCCGTTTCCGGGCTTCGTCCGAAGCAAACCAGATCATCCGGACACTATGCGAAAAATACGATGCAACCCTGGTTCCGGTTTTTGAACGCTTTGTGAAAGAATCGCCAAATGGTTTGGTGGGTAATCGTTTGCTGACGGAACACGTTCATCCCAACATCGACGGTTATTTTCTTATGGCCGATGCCTTTTACGAGTCACTGGTGCTGTCGAAAAAGGCATCGGCCATAAGAAAATA
>DAIMEA010000150.1:0-8906 GCA_036725585.1 Prolixibacteraceae bacterium
CCTTGTCTTTCAATACCTTCGAGTACAAAACCTAAACGCCTGGGAATAGCTGAGCTGGCTTGGTTCCCTAAACCGCAACGAATTTGAATCCGGTTCATTTCAAGCGTGAGGAAAATAAATTCAATCAATTTTTCTACCGACTGCGTCATGATACCGGAATGAGTCATTTTCTCAATCAGCCAATACCCGATTTCAAGTTTACGGTTTAAATAATCGATGTCTTTTAAACCCAGTAATCCGGCAAATTCTTTTTGATACCAAACGGTAAAAACCTCTTGTCGTCTTTCTAAATCATCGACAATCGATTGGACAAACGACAAGGTGTCCTTCTCCGATTTGGTTGCATCGACAAACGGTAACCATCTTCGAAGAAACGACCTGTTTTGGTCGATTGCCTGGTAAATTGCGGGAGCATGGCGAAGGGTTAAAATCCGGAGCGATATGTCGGAATTAACCAATAATTCACGCACAATCATAGGAGCAAATTTTTCTGTTCAAAGATAGTATTTTATCGAAAATATGTCTTTTCGGAAAGAAAACATTCATTTTTCAACTTTTTGTTCTCCCAAAATGAATCCTGCCTCTATATTTGTATTAAAAAAGAAAATATGAACTACCGCTTCTTTATTATCCTATTGATCGTTAATGGTTGTTTTTTGCTTTCAGTACAAAATCTTGCAGGAAAAGATCCCGGTAAAAGAGTTTTGATAAAAACTTCTTTTGGCGACATGACCGTATTGTTATACGACGATACACCCCAGCACCGCGATAACTTTATTCAATTGGTTGAAAACGGTTTTTATAACGGTTTGCTTTTTCACCGTGTGATAAAGGATTTTATGATACAGGGCGGGGATCCTGAATCAAAAAAAGCACCCGCCGGAAAACGTCTGGGAAGCGGTGGACCAGGCTATCAGATTCCGGCTGAAATCAAACCCGAACATTTTCACAAAAAGGGGGCCTTGGCTGCTGCCCGAACCGGTGATGCAGCAAATCCCGAACGAAAGTCGTCCGGTTCACAATTCTACATTGTCCAGGGGAAAACCTGGACCCGGGAGGAACTGAATGATTTTCAGGAAAAAATGAAGTTTCAGACAAGCCGTTCTGAAGCGATGAAACTATTTCGTCAACGACAGGAAGAGGTTCAGCGCTTGCAGCAGGAAGGAAAGACCGATAGCGCCAATGCAATCATGGTCTCCATACAAGAGGAAGCAGACAAAAAGGCCGAACAAACAATTCGACCCATAAGTGAAGAACGCATAAGTATTTATACTACACTGGGGGGCACTCCTCATTTGGATGATACCTACACTGTTTTTGGTGAAGTTCTGGACGGATTTTCGGTGCTTGATTCAATCGCCGGTGTTCCAACGCTGCCGGGCGACCGGCCCGTCGAAAATGTTGAGATGGAAATTGTTCTTCTTGATTGATGCACAATGAGAGTGTTCGGCATTTTGCTTTTTCTCCTCATATTTTCCGAAATAAACCCAATTTATGCTCAAAATTATCGGGTACGGGTTGCAACATCAATGGGCAACATGACTTTTTTATTATACGACGATACCCCGCTTCACCGCGATGGTTTTATCGAACTTGTGAACAATGGACATTTTAATGGAACCCTTTTTTACCGGGTAATCGAAGGTTTTATGATTCAGGGAGGATCCAAAGATTCGAGAAATGCGCCGCCCGGAAAATTCATTGGTTACGGAGACCCGACAAAAACCGTGAATGATGAGATTTTACGGCATTATTGCTGCAAAAAAGGAGCCTTATGTGCTCCCCGTCAACCCGACGAGATAAATATTTTTAAACAAAGCGATATTTCCCAGTTTTTTGTTGTTCATGGACGAATGTATACCCATGGCCAGCTCGATACCCTGGAATTATCTGTGAACCGGCCCATCCGCAATGAAATAGTACAACGGGTTTATCCGGAGGAAAAAAGAAAACAATTCCGCAAACTAAAAGAAGACGGGCTTTTGGATGAAGCTAAAAGAATGGCCGAAGAAATTAAAGATGAAATTGAAACGCGCTATGCTCTTGCCGATGGAAAATTGACCTTTTCGAAAATACAACGCGAGGCATATACGAGCATTGGGGGTGCACCGGAATTGGATCAGGAATATACCGTTTTTGGTGAACTGATCGATGGAATGGATATTTTGGACCAAATTGCTTCGTTGAAAACCGACAAAAATGACCGGCCTTTGCAGGATGTCGTAATGACCCTTGAAATACTGGCACCATGAACAAAATAATACACATTTTCGCTATTTTGTTGTTTTTTTGTATGATGAACTCCTGTACGAAGGAAAACAAACAAACGGAAGCAGCAACGGATCTTCAGCAAACAATCACCGAAACACAGGAGCAGGAGTCCGGGATTCGTTTTACCTCTTTGGCCGGTTCCGTTTTTCGCATTCAAACATTTGATAATGATCGAATATTGGAAACCGGACAGGGGTTTGCCGTTACAAAAAACAAAATTGTTGCCCCCTTTTCTCTTTTCCGGGAGGCAAACCGGGCTGTTCTGTCACCCTTAAATGGAGAACCTGCTTTCGATGTTGATCAATTTTGTGTCTACGATCGGATCAACAATGTGATTATTCTCTGGGTTGATTCTCTCTGTGCTACTCCGCTAAAATTGTTCGGAGGGAAAAAGATCCAGGGAATTAAAACAACCCTGATCGGACAAAAACAGAACAAGACCCTCCCTCTTTATTCCGGGACCTGTTTGCAGGAGAAAACAATTCAGGGACAAAAACTCTTCAGCCTCTCCAATGTGGTGATGAAAAGCAGCGAAGGAGCCCCTGTTTTTGTGTCGAATGGCAGTGTGTTGGGCATGGCACAGGCAATTGAGGTGATGTATAAAAAGGAATATTTTGCAGTACCTGCGCTTATTCTTCTCGATATCATCCGTAAAGAGGGCTCTCCTCGTTCTCTTACGGCGATCGGTAATCCCAATGCAACAAGAAATGCCCGCATTAAGGGCGTTCTTCTGGAAACCGATCGGGGCAACATCACCCTAAAATTGTATAACGAAACCCCGGCGTATCGGGACAATTTTATCCAGTTGGCCGAAGAGGGTTATTTTGATGGTCTTCTTATTCACCGGGTGATCCGCGATTTCGGAATCCAATCGGGAGCTGCCGATACCCGCTATGCGGCCCCTGACGATATTGTTGGGTGGAAAGGGCCCGGATATACCCTGCCGGCTCATTTTTTGACCGGTGTATATCATAAACGGGGCGCCGTTGGTTCTCCCAGAAAGCCGGATACCGAAAACAGCAAACTTCGAAGCGATGGATCTCAGTTTTATATTGTTACCGGAAGAAAGTACTTCGACGATGAACTCAACGAAATTGAAGAGAAAAACGGGATCCGCTTTACAGAAGAACAGCGTTCCCAGTACCGAACCCTGGGGGGTGCACCCCATCTCGATGGTTCGTATACGGTTTTTGGTGAAGTTATCGATGGTTTAGATGTGGCGGATGGCATTACCCTTCTGCCGACGAAAAATGATTTCCGCCCCTTAACCGACATCCGGATTAATAAAGTAACGATTTTGGAATAACCCAACAAAAATGGAAATGAATCACGTAGAAAAAGCAATCGGAAATTTTACATGGATGAATTGTCATCAATCGGTTCTTTCGGTGTTTGGACCCCGTTTTGGTCTTTCGGAAGAATTGTGTCTTTCATTGGGATTAAGTTATGGAGGAGGAATGGGACGGCAGGGAAAAACGTGTGGTGCTGTAACGGCGGCATATACCCTGATCGGTTTGTGGGCAAGCCGGCAGACGAACGATATACAAGAGCAAAAAAAGTTGGCAGCAGAAAAAGTAAAGGAATTCAATGCTTTGTTTCAGCAAAAATTTCAAGATCTCGAATGTCGTGATCTTTTGGGCTGCAATTTGAGCATTCCCGAACAAGACAAACGGGCCCGGGAAGAACATTTGTTTGAAACCATTTGTCCAAATTTGGTCGGAGGATCCACAGCGATCCTGGCCTCTATCTTATCCTGACAGAGAAAAGCCCACTTTTTCCGGCATCCTTTTTCTGTAAACGAAAGGATATAGAAGGGAAAATTGAGCTTGAAAATTGATTATCAATTCAGAAAAAATGTGTTGTTTCTTGTTTTCTCTTTTTGGGAAATACACGTTTTCACAATTTCTATTAAATTTGTCGCTTCGAAAGAAAATAGGGTATGCTGGAAAAAATAAACATCCTGAGAAATGAACTTGAAGCCTTGGTTGCTTCAGGGAAAGAAGAAGTTGAACAACTCAGAATCAAATATCTGAGCAAAAAGGGTCAGATTGGGCAACTATTTGACGAATTTAAGACCATCGCACCCGAACGGAAGAAAGAAATAGGTGCTTCACTTAATGAACTGAAAGAATTAGCTACCCGTAAAATAAACGATCTCAGGGAAGTACTGGAAAAGAGCCCTGTTGAACAACAGAAAAACGACCTAAGCCTGCCGGGTGATCCGCTTGTTATTGGGAATCGTCATCCCTTATCCATTGTCCGGAACGAGATCATCGAAATTTTTTCCCGCCTCGGCTTTATTGTACAGGAAGGACCTGAAATTGAAGACGACTGGCACGTTTTTTCTGCATTGAACTTTGCTCCCGAACACCCTGCCCGGGATATGCAGGATACTTTTTTCATCGAAAAAGCCCCCGATGTTTTGCTGCGTACCCATACTTCGAGCGTTCAGGTTCGGGTAATGGAAAAAACACAGCCGCCCATTCGTGCCATTTTTCCCGGGAGAGTGTTTCGTAACGAAGCCATATCGTACCGGGCCCACTGCATCTTTCACCAGGTGGAAGGTTTGTATGTGGATGAAAATGTATCGTTTGCTGATATGAAACAAACCCTTTTGTACTTTGCCCGGGAAATGTTTGGTGAAAAAACCGAAATCAGATTGCGGCCTTCCTATTTTCCTTTTACAGAACCTTCGGCCGAGATGGACGTTAGTTGTTCTATTTGTGCCGGGAAAGGATGCAATGTATGCAAGTATACCGGTTGGCTCGAAATAATGGGTTGTGGAATGGTTGATCCCAATGTATTGAATGCTTGTTCCATCGACAGTAAAAAATATACCGGTTTTGCCTTTGGAATGGGGATCGAACGGATCGCCATGCTGAAATACGGTGTGAAAGACCTGAGGCTGTTTTTCGAGAACGATTTACGTTTTCTCAACCAGTTTCATTCAGCGATTTAACCACGGCAAAGCAATCTTTTCCGGGAATAGATGTTTATAAAATCCGAATTTCATATGTAACAGGCATCGCCTTTTTGTACACAGCCGATACGCCACAATATTTATCCTGAGAAAGATCAATGGCTTTTTTCAGCTTATCCTCCGGAAGATTCTCGCCACGGAACTCGTAAATCAGGTGCATGCCATCGTAATGTTTGGGATGTTCTTCGGTAACACTGGCCACAACCCGCACATTAAATTCCGCAGGCTCAATTTTCATTTTTTTCAGTATGGAAATTACATCCATACCCGTACATCCGGCTAAAGCTGTTAACATGAGTGTCTTAGGCCTCATTCCCGTATTGTGCCCCCCCACTTCTTCCGAAGCATCAATTCGTATTAAATGATCGTTTATCCTACTTTCGAAGGCCATATCGCCTTTCCATACAAGATTTGTTTCCTGTTTCATAAAGATTTTTTTTAATGAAACAAAAAAAGAGATTAAGCAGTTTAAAAACAGTAATGAATATCACAAATAAATAAGAAGTTTCCCATTTTTGTTTTTCATCATTGAAATCAATTTCGCTGATTTCAAGCAGGAAATTTTGCTTTTGAATGACTATATTCTTTATATTTACAGGATCATTAAATTTTCGAAGATAGTGTTTTTGATATGAGAAGTTCATCATACATTCCACAAGCGGAAGAAACCAATTTATCCGATTTTAAATTTTTCAAACATCTGACTGATACCGAAATCGGAAAACTGAATTACGATAAAACCTGTCAGTCGTACAAAAAAGGGAGTGTGGTTTACCGGGAAGGAAGCCGTTTAACCGGTTTCTATTGCATCACAAAGGGCATTTTAAAAATATACAAAACAGGAATCGACGGAAAAGAGCAGATCATTCGTTTTGTGAAACAGGGCGACATCATCGCTTTTCGCTCTCTTTTAAGCCAGGAACTGGCCTGTACCACCGCCAAAGTAATCGACGATGCTGTTTTGTGCCACATCCCGTATCAAACCTTGTTGTTTTTGTTACAAAACAACTGGAAATTCTCCCATTGGATGATTCAGATTCTTTGTCGGGAATTGCGCGAAGCGAACGACTACATTACCGATATTGCCCAAAAAACCGTTCGGGAACGCCTGGCCGAGGTATTGCTTCTGTTGAAAGACAATTTTGATGTTGATGAAAGCGGAACACTACAGATATCGTTAACCCGCGAAGAATTAGCCAATATGGTCGGAACGGCCACCGAATCGGTTATTCGGCTTCTTTCCGAATTTAAACAAGACCGGCTCATTGACCTAAAAGGCAGAAAAATACGCTTTATCGACGTAGCTACCCTGCGCAGGATGGCCAGTATTTAAATGAAGCAGGTTTTTATTTTTTGATCCATTCCTCAGGATTCAGTTTTTGACTCTCTTTCCAGAGTTGAAATTTCAGAATAGTTTTATTATCCTCGTGTTTATCGGAAAAAATAGTACCGATTTCCTGTAAGGTGTCAACCCGATCGCCCTCTTTTACGAAAACCTCTTTCAGGTTTGAATACACCGTAATGTATTCTCCATGTCGCACAATAACGGCGATGTTGCCACCGGGTATGGCAAAAACTTTGCTAACCGATCCGTTAAAAATGGATCGGGCTTTTTCGCCGGATTGGGTGGAGATATCAATCCCGCTGTTTCGGATGAGAATGGTTTTCATAACCGGGTGGGCATGTTCCCCGAACTTATCGGTGATAATACCGCTTTTCACTGGCCAGGGAAAGCGGCCTTTGTTTTTTTCAAAATTTTCGGAAAGAATTTGATCCTCTTCGGATCTGTTTTGCGATTGAAGCTTTCGGGCCTCCTCTTCAATAATTTTTTGAATTTCTTTTTCCAGTTTTTCTTCCATTTTTTGTTGGTCCTGAAGATGTTTTTTTAATTCTTTCTCCCTTTTTTTCAGCTGATTATAATAATCAGTCTGTTTTTGTTTTTCGAGGTTTAGTTTGGATGTCTCTTCCATTTGCTGTGACAGGATTTCCTGTTGTTCCATTTTTCGTTGGTTCAAATCGGAAATTTTTTGCTGCAGAACCATTCGGATGGCATCAATTTGTTCCGACTGTTTTTTCCGATACCGCGCCATTTGGCGAATGTGTAATATTCGCTTGTAGGCCTGATCGAAATTTTTGCTCGATAACAGAAAGAGAAAAAGATGATGATTGCCCCGGTTGCGATAGGCCTGTCGAATCATTTGTGCATATTCGTAACGAATGCGTTCAATATCTTCTGTCAGAATTGTTACAATGAACTGATGATCGTTGATGGAATTTTGTAAAATATTTAATTGGGTATTGTAATCGGTAATCAGATTGTTTCGAAGAACAATTTTCTGATTGATAAGGGATAATTTATTCAGGGAAGCACGGGAATCCCGGCCGGTTTCGTTTAATAAACGGTTGGTATAATCAATTTCCTGCCGGGTTTTTTCTTTCCGTCCTTTCAGTTCATCGAGGGTTTGCGATCGGGCCGGAATAACAATAAGCAAAAGAATTGCAAAAATGATGATTCGGTAACCGTTCATTGAAGGTGTATAACGTTCATTTTTTCATATTTCTCGGGTATGCTGAAGCTGAAATCCTTATCGGTGTTAATCGATGACTTTGAAAGACTTATTTCAGTCCGGATGCGGGTTTTTGCCGAGAGGTACTCCCCGAAAATATACTGGGGGAACAGACTTCTTCCGATCAATTCATGTTCTTTGAATTCGATTGTGATTGTTTCCTCATTTTTCAGGTTCTGGCAGGTCATTTTTTTGATGACAAAAAATTGGGGATCGATCCAAAAAGTATGGGTGATAAATTCGTTTTCATCGAGCGTTCGGAGATAGCGTTCCCATCGGCGGGAATTGTTGGCTTCCCGGGCACTAATGACTCTCTGGCTTAAAAGTGTTTCAATCTTGTATTGTTGTGAATCGATGGTTGAAACCAATTCTTTATTTGAAATTACATCCGAGAGGAAGGCTGCCAGATCACCGGTTAAAAGCGACTGAACAAGCGGAAAATCAACTCCGGAGGGAAGGATATTTTTTAGTTTTCCAAGTTCTTCAGAATAATAACTTTTGTCGAAATAATTGATGAGCATAACACTATCCGGAGTTATTTTTCCCCGGGCAAGCGGAACGCTTATTTTTCTAAGAGTGAGAATGATGCATTGGTCGCGTTTCATTTTAAACTGACCGGAAAAGGAATTTTGTTTATCCTGAGTTTCTATTTCAACCGTTACTTTTTTCGATTCGTAGTTTTTATAAACCGGGCGATCCTGTTGTACGTTTCGGATGATTCGGGTTGGAGCCATAGGTTTGACTTCATATACCGGCAAGCGCCGTGTTGTGCTGCATGACGAGAGAATTGCCAACAGCGAAACAATCCCTAAAATACAGCGTGTATATTTGCAAACGGTTGGTCGGTTCATCTTCATTCTTCAAGAAATCGTTTCTCTGCTATTTTTTGTTTCAGTGTTTTGGAATCATTGCCCCGTTCGAGCGATTTTTGCCAATTTTTTAAGGCACCTTCCACATCATCAAGATGGAAAAGAATATCACCATAATGTTCCAGCAAAACGGCATTCTGATCCCCTTCGCTTTTTAAGGCCGTTTCCATATAGAATTTGGCCAGCCGGTATTCTTTTTTCTTGAAAAGAACCCAGGCG